>PCWA01000084.1:0-88032 GCA_002796125.1 Candidatus Ghiorseimicrobium undicola | reverse complement strand
TGAGTTAATTAAGGAAATAGCTAAAAATGCCGGAGCCGAAGATGCCGTGGTC
The DNA here is from genome assembly GCA_002796125.1 of Candidatus Ghiorseimicrobium undicola. Lineage (GTDB taxonomy): Bacteria > Omnitrophota > Gorgyraeia > Ghiorseimicrobiales > Ghiorseimicrobiaceae > Ghiorseimicrobium > Ghiorseimicrobium undicola. The sequence goes on along the minus strand of PCWA01000084.1, from coordinate 87,980 downwards.
AGCCGCGTGCACGCAAAAGGGTCCGCCGGAGGAGAAGATTTGGCGTATAAGGTAGCGGCCGTCGCTGAGAAGAAATCGGAATTTAAATTTCTTTATCCGCTGGAAGACTCAATTGAAGATAAGATGCGCGCTATAGCGACTAAAATTTACGGGGCAAGGGATATTGAAATTCTGCCTAAAGCAAAAAAAGAGATAGAAGACTTTAAACAGGCAGGCTATGATAAACTACCTATTTGTATGGCGAAGACACACTTGTCGCTTTCTCATGACCCCAATTTAAAAGGGAGGCCAAAGGATTTTATCGTTCCGATCAGAGAGGTAAGGTTGTCTGCCGGGGCAGGATTTTTATATGCTTTATTGGGCGATATGCGCACTATGCCCGGGCTTCCTTCTGTACCCGCGGGGACAAGGATTGACATAGACAAAGAAGGCAAGGTTGTGGGATTGTCATAAATTTAAAGTAAATGTTATATAAAAATACCTCGATTAAAAAATATCTTGATGATTTGGCGGCAAAGAAGCCCGCGCCCGGAGGAGGGAGTGCCGCGGCGCTATCCTGCGCTTTAGGTTGTGCGCTTCTGTCAATGTCCGCTAATTTTAGTATCGGTAAAGAAAAATATAAAAAATACGAAAAAGAACTAAAGGGTATATTGGCTAAGAGCGAAAATTACAGAAAAAGGTTTTTAGAATTGGCGGATTTAGATGTCCGCGCATATTCAGCTTATGCCAAAGCTAAAGATAAAAAAGTTAAGGTGAAAGCCAAAAAATATTCTCAACAGGTGGTCAAGGAGATATCCTCCCTAAGCTATAAAGCAGTACAGTTATGCCCGGCTTTAGCAGAAAAGGGCAATGCTTATTTGATAAACGATGTTTTGGCCGGCGCTGAGCTTTTGAATGCCGGTTTCAATTCCGCGCTGGTGAATATAGAATAAATATCGATAAAAACGCGTAACTTTTGGAGGTTAATTAAGTGTCTGCGAAATTATTAGAAGGAAAACCGATTGCCGAAAGAATTAAAGAAGAAATAAAAAAAGAGATTGAAGCCTTGGGCAGAAGGCCGGTGTTGGCCAGTGTTCTTGTCGGGGATAATGCCGGAGCCGAGGCATATGTTAAGTCACAGAAAAAAACAGCCGAGGCATTGGGTATCGAATATCAATACCATAAATTGGGCGGCGATGCCTCTGAGGAATCTCTTGGCCGGTTTATAGATAAATTAAATAATGATAATGGTGTAGGCGGCATTATTATTCAGATGCCGCTGCCGGCACAGATTGATTATAAAAAAATAAGCAGGTTAATATCACCTGTCAAGGACATAGAAGGGATGCATCCGGCAAATATCGGGAAAATTATTTTCGGCAATGCTAAAATATTACCGCCTACCGCGGCTAGCGTGATGGAATTGCTGGCGGCATCCGGTATTGATTTATATGGGAAAGAAGTTGTGGTAGTAGGCCATAGCGAAATCGTAGGAAAACCGCTTGCGCTTTTATTATTAGAAAAATTTGCGACAGTTACAGTATGTCATATTGGAACAAGCAAAGCGCAAAAATTAGAAGAACATGTTAAAAGCGCTGAAATTTTAATTGTCGCAGTAGGCCGCGCGGCCCTTATAAAAAAGGACTGGGTAAAGCCGGGCGCCGTCGTCATAGACGTGGGTATTAATAGAGTAGACGGTAAAATAGTCGGCGATGTAGAGCCGGAGGCGGCTGAGAGAGCCTCAATCATTACTCCTGTTCCGGGAGGAGTCGGGCCATTAACAGTTACGCTTTTAATGCGTAATTTAGTAGAAGCGGTAAAGTTGCAGCGATAAAATTTAGTTAGCGAGGAGGCGTATTATGGATTGTCCGGTATGTAAGAAAAAAATGTCTCAGGAAAATCTTGGAGGCGTTCTCATAGATATTTGTAAAGACGGATGCAAGGGAATCTGGCTTGACTGGATGGAGATCAGAAAACTGGATGAGAAAAACGAAGGTTTTGGCAAGGCGCTTAAAGAAGCGCTTAATTATCTAAGGACAAATGATGATAACAGAGGCGTAATTAATTGCCCGAAGTGCAATAAGCCGATGCATATGCATAAATACCAGTCCTCAAACCAGGCAAATATAGATGAGTGCTATAGCTGCGGAGGGTTTTTTCTTGATTCCGGAGAGCTGAAAATGATACGGGATGGGCACATGAGCGAAGCGGAGGAAAAAGAATATACCGAAAAGCTTATTTCGAATATGCCGGAATATGGGCAGGCTGAGAACGATCTGGAAAAGGAAAAAAACAGGGCGCAGGCCATACGTAAATACGGAAGTTATATAACCAGTTATTACATAAAAGGCAAGTTTTTTAAATAAGCCGCTATATTCAGGGGGAGAGAGTAATGTCGCTTAGGAAGAAGGTAGAATCCGGAAAATTTATTTTGACAAGCGAGATAGGGCCGCCTAAAGGCATAGAGACCAAAGTCATTTTGGAGGATTGCGAATTAATCAGGAGCAGGGTTGACGCTATAAATGTGACGGACTTACAAAGTTCCGTGATGCGCCTGGGATCGCTTGCGGTTTCGGCCATTTTAAAACAACACGGTTTTGATCCGGTATATCAGCTAACCTGCCGTGACAGAAACCGCCTGGCTTTACAATCGGACATTTTATCCGCCGCAAGCCTCGGCATTGAAAATTTACTTTTGTTGACCGGAGATCACCAGTCGCTGGGCGATCATCCTGATGCCAAAGGGGTTTTTGATCTTGATTCAGTGCAATTAATTGAGGCGGTGCGCGGGCTTGAATCGGGAGTTGATATGGCGGGCAAAAAACTTCAGGGAGAGCTGCCCAGATTTCTTAAGGGTGCCGTAGTTAATCCGGGGGCTGAGCCGGTTGAGCCTCAGATTTTAAAAATGAAAAAAAAGATAGAGGCAGGTGCTGAATTTTTTCAGACGCAGGCCATATACGAAGTTGATAAATTTGCCAAATTCATGGAAGAGGTCCGAGATTTTAAAGTACCCATATTCGCCGGCATTGTTATGTTGAAGTCTGCGGGCATGGCGCGTTTTATGAATAAAAACGTGGCAGGCGTAGGCGTGCCTGATAATTTAATAAATGAGATTGATCAGGCAAAAGATAAACAAGTAAAATCAGTTGAAATTGCCGCGCGGTTAATTAAAGAATTAAAACCGCTTTGCCAAGGCATACATATTATGTCTATCGGTTGGGATAAATTGGTGCCCAAGGTATTAGACGCGGCCGGTTTATAAGAAAATTAAAAATTAAATATCAAATATTAAAAATTCAATGGCGAAAAAATTATACTATGATGTTTCAAAATGTTTAGCTTGCAAGAGTTGCGAGCTTGTTTGTGCTGTAGGTAAAAGCTCATCAAAAGAACTTCAGGCGGCACTTTCCGAAGAAACCAAGCCGCTTTCTTGTGTTAAGGTGAAGTCCTTGGAAAGCAAAAATTTTCCTATTGCCTGCAGGCACTGCAAGGAGCATCCTTGCGTTTCAGCTTGTATAGCAGGAGCTCTTTCTTACGATAAAACAAAAAAGCTTGTTGATTACGACAGGAATAAATGCGTGGGATGCTGGATGTGTGTTATGGTTTGCCCTTATGGCGCGATAAGAGATAATAAGGCGCTTAAGATTCCCGTAAGATGTGATTTATGCCAGGATGCGGATGAGCCAAGGTGTTTAAAGGCATGCCCTGTGGGCGCGATTATATATTTAGAAGAGGAAGAATTAGATAAATTACTTAAACCAAAGAAATCTGTGTAATCATTTTTTAAAAAATCGGTGTAATCTATGTCTACAAAAAAAATAGTAATCATAGGTAATTCGGCCGCGGGAGTTGCGGCTATAGAGGCAATCAGAGAGAGGGATAATGCGAGTAAAATTACCGTTATCTCCGATGAGTCGTATTCCGCCTATTGCCGCTGCCTTATTTCAAACTATTTGGCGGGAACAATAGACGAAAACGGCCTTATATACAGGGATAAAAAGTTTTATGCGGATAATATGGTCGAACTTTTACTGGAAAAGAAAGCTGAAAAGGTTGACGTAAAGAAAAAAAATGTTGTGCTGGAAGATAAAACACAAATTCCTTACGATTCCCTTATAATAGCTACGGGCGCCTCCAGCAAAATGCCTAAAGATTTAAAAGGCGTTTCTAAAAAAGGGGTTTTCGCCTTTCGTACCATAAACGACGCCAGAGATATTTTAAACCTGACTACGGTATCTCATACCAGTTGTATTCTAGGCGGAGGATTAATAGGCCTAAAAGCCGCCTATGGGCTAAAGAAAAGGGGCCAGGATGTAAAAATTATAGTAAGGTCCGGAAGGCTCATGTCGCAGGTTGTAGACAATATTGCCTCCAGTTTTATATTAAAACGTTTTCAGGACAACGGGATAGAAGTGTTATTGAATTCCGATGTTTCCGAGATTATCGGCAACGGCGATATGAAGGCATTAAAACTTGATAACGGAAAAGTCATAGGATGCTCCTTGGCCGTTATCGGCAAGGGCGTCTCTCCTAACGTAAAATTAATCAAAGAAACAGATATAAAGACGGATAAAGGTATATTGGTTGATGAATATATGCGTACGAACATAGAAAATGTTTATGCCGCCGGAGATGTATGCCAGGCCTATGATTTAACCATGGGCAAGCCGGAAATAAACGCCCTTTGGCCGCACGCTGTTGAACAAGGCAGGTATGCCGGAGCTAATATTTGCGGAGACAATCTAAAATATGCCGGTTCGTTCGGAATGAATTCGGTTGAATTCTTCGGGTTAGCCATAATATCTATAGGCATATTCGACGGTGACTACGAAACACTTTCTTATGCCGATAAGGATAAAGAGGTGTATAAAAAGGTGGTTATCGACGGAGACCGTCTTATAGGCGCGTTATTTGTGGGTAGTATTGCCAACAGCGGGTTATATACACGGCTGATTAAAGAAAGAATAAATATTTCCGGGATAAAAGATGATTTATTAGACGAAAATATAAGTTATGCCAAGATTAAAAATTTAGTAAAAGAAGAAAAAGAGAAAATATATATTTAATAAGGAGCTGAAGTTATGTCTAAGATAGTTGCGCAAGCAGTAATCAGGGGGGCGATAAAAATAACAAAACAGGCGGAAGAGGACTTGCTGAAAGCTATTTCAGACAAGGGCGAATCTCAAAAAGTGGAGTTCCCCGAGACGGCTTTTTATTTTCCTATGGCGAATGCTTTATTGGCAGCGGAAGTCAAAACTTTAGGCGATGCGAGGAAAATTCTTGGACATGCCAAAGGCTTATTACCGCAGGAGCCTTCCCTTCATCTATGGCTTCCTTATCTTGGCAGCGCCTTAGATGCAGGCATTGCCACATTATTGTCGGAAGAAATAATAGTTGCCGTAAGATATTTATATGGTACAGAACCGCAGCCTGACTGCGAGGGATTTTTTACTGATACGATTATGCGTTCTTTGGGTATTCAGCTTGTTGATGGGCGCATGCCGGGATTTGCCGCCATACTGGGTGCCGCACCGGACAACAAAATAGCGCTCGATATCATCAGGCAGCTTCAGGAGCGTAATATACTTATTTTTGTGGGGTCTTCAAGTAACGGGCGTTCGATCGTAGATCAGCTGAAAGAAGAAGAAGTACAGATGGGCTGGGATAATTATATTGTCCCATATGGCCGGGATACGATTTCCGCAATCTATCCTTTAAACTGGGCGATAAGGTCGGCTCTTACCTTTGGAGGTTTAAAGCCCGGACAGGCCAGGAAAAACCTTCTTTATTGCAAAGAGAGGGTCTTTGCTTTTGGTTTAGCCTTAGGTTTGGTAGACGATGAAAAATATGCCACAGGCGCGGGCGCGATAAACATGGGTTTTCCGGTAATTGCCGATACCGATATACCGGAAATACACCCTACAGGCATAACCACATACGAAGCATTGGTTAAAGAATTAGATTATAAGAAAATAGTGCCGCGTTGTATTGAAGTAAGGGGCGTAAAAGTGAAGGTAGCCAATATTCCTATCCCGGTTTTATACGGGGCTGCTTTTGAAGGCGAGCGGGTAAGAAAAGAACAGGTATTCGCTGAATTCGGCGGTAAGAGCAGCATGGCCTTTGAATATTTAAAGAGCGTAGACAATGATACCATAAATGACGGCGATACAGAGGTTATCGGTCCTGATATAGATAAACTTCCCGAAGGCTCTAAATCTATGCCTTTGGCAATAGTTGTTGAAGTTTCCGGGCGCAAAATGCAGAAAGATTTCGAACCGATACTCGAGCGTCAAATTCACCACTACATAAATTGCGCGATGGGGCTTATGCACGTGGGCCAGCGTGATATGAATTGGATCCGCATAAATAAAGATGCAGCCAAGAAGGGTTTTTTATTGAAACATATGGGGGTAATTCTTCATGCTAAACTACATGAAGAATACAGCGCGATAATAGATAAAGTAAGTACGAAGATTTATACAAAGAAAGAAGACGTCGAACGCCTTATAGCGGAGGCGCAAAAGGTATATGCCGAGCGCGATGAGCGCATAAGCGGCATGACAGATGAAAGCGTGGATACGTTTTTCTCTTGCACTCTTTGCCAGTCTTTTGCTCCAAATCATGTATGTGTTATTACTCCGGAGCGGCTTGGCTTATGCGGCGCTTATTCCTGGCTTGACGCCAAGGCCTCTTTTGAAATTATCCCGACGGGACCGAATCAGCCCATAGAAAAAGGCGGCCCGATAGACGAAAACCTGGGCCAATGGAAAAACGTCAATGATTTTTTCAACGCTAAATCAAATAAGAGCATAGACCGGGTAAGCATGTATTCTATTATGGATTCTCCACAGACTTCCTGCGGGTGTTTTGAGTGTATTGTTGCTATAATCCCCGAGGCCAACGGAGTCATGGTTGTACATAGGGATTACTCGGGCATGACGCCTTCCGGGATGAATTTTACTACACTCGCCGGCTCGGTGGGGGGCGGCGTACAGACCCCGGGATTTTTAGGCGTAGGCAAGCTTTATATTGCCAGCAAAAAATTCATTTCGGCCGAAGGCGGACTGCCCAGGCTTGTCTGGATGCCTAAAGAGCTAAAGGATATACTGGCGGATAAATTAAAAAAACGCTCTGAAGAGTTAGGCATGCCGGATTTACTGGATAAGATAGCCGATGAAACCAATGCCACGAGTAGCGAAGAGCTTCTTCCTTATCTGGAGAAGGTTCAGCATCCGGCGCTTGGCCTTGCTGCGTTAATGTAGGCAATAAAAAGACTTGCAAATCACCTTTATTTATATTAATATAATAACATACAAAAACAATTATTATGGTAAATTTGCCTAAGTTTATCAGAAATATATCCTTATTGAGCATTGTTGTATTTTTGCCCTCTCTTGTTTTTTCAAATTTAATCCAGGAAGAAAGCAAAATCTACCGCGATAAAGGTTATGAAGCTCAGAAAATAGGAGATTTCTCAGGCGCCCTGATGTTTTATGAAAAGGCCATGGCTATAGATTCTGCCAACAGCGCGCTTTGTAATGACCTCGGAGTATTGTATGAGCAGATGGGCAATATCAGTGGCGCAAAAGAGATGTATCTTAAGGCCTTACAGATTAATCCAAACTATGCCCAGGCCTGCTATAACCTCGCTTCTTTATATGAAGCACAGGGAGATTTTTTAGAAGCAGCGCACTATTGGCATAAAAGAATGTATTTAGGCGCCCCGGGTGATGCAGGCGCCTTTAAAGCAAAGGTACATTTAAGAAATATAGGCCAGATATATCCAGAAATAGCAGAGAAACTTAAGAGCCAAGAAGTGCGCGAACTTACGGATTATGTTAATCGGGAGTATGATGAGCAGTACGGCGGCGATAAAAATATGCGCAATTACATGGCTAAAGCCAGGATGGCTTATAAGTCAGAAGATTATCTGACGGTTCTCAAGAATCTCAATGTTATAATGAGCAGCGATCCCCGTAATCAAGAAGCCCATGAATTACTGGAAAAAACCCAAAAGAAGATATTATTAAAATATTAGACCCATCCCTAAGGCCGTTTCAAAATGCATGCCTAAACCGAAATTATTTTTACTTGATGCCAATTCATTTTGTTACAGGGCGTTTTTTGCCATAAAAGCTGATTTATCCACGTCTTATGGCCAGCCTACAGGAGCGATTTTTGGTTTTATAAATATTTTAAACAAAATACTCAAAAATAATAATCCTGAGTACTTATCGGTTTGTTTTGATCTTGGGCGTGATACATTCCGCAGGCAAAAGTTCGCGGATTATAAAAAAACGCGGCCGCCTATGCCCGATGAGTTAATTTCGCAGATAGAAATAATCAAAGAAGTAATTTCCGCCTACAATTTTCATATTTTCCAAAAACAGGGCTATGAAGCGGATGACATAATTGCCACTATTGCAAAGAAAGCGGCAGGCAAATTTGACGTGGTTATAGTCTCCGGGGATAAGGATATGTTGCAATTGGTGGATGATAATATTAAGTTATGCAATCCGCATAACGCCGATACCGTAGTTGATAAAAACGCAGTGAAGGCCCGTTTTGGGGTGAGCCCAGAAAATATAATTGATATAGTGGCTTTAACAGGCGATAGCATTGATAATATTCCCGGAGTTAAAGGAATAGGAGAGAAAACAGCGGCAACCCTCATAAAAAAATATGGCAATATAGACAATCTGTTGTCGCAGATTGAAAGTATCGATCCTCCACGTGTACGAAATATGATAATAGAACAGAAAGAGCAGCTGGTTTTAAGCCGTGATTTGGCAGTTTTAGACACGGCCGTCCCTTTGGATATCGACCTTGCCAAGCTTAAAGTTGCGGCCCCGGACCATGAAAAGTTAAAGAGGATTTTTAAGAAGCTTGAATTCAGGAGCATGTTGAAGGATTTGCCTGCCAGTAATGATGCCTGTGATAAGGCGGAGTTGATAGAACTGGAAGATAAGGCAGAAATAAAAAAATTTTCTGATAGTTTGTTTGCTGATGAGGCGATGGTGTTTTTGCTTGATGTCGAACCGCAAGAAAGGCGTATTCAGGGAGTTTATTTTTATAATAGCGGTAAGGTTTATTTTGTTAAAAGCGGATTTTTAAAATATTTAAGCGCTGTTTTTTCCGATAAAAAAATAAAAAAGACCGGCTATAATTTAAAAGAAGCAAAGATTTTATTGTCCAAAGAAGGCATTGAGCTTTGCGGAATACATTTTGATACTATGCTGGCTGCCTATCTACTCAACCCGGCATCGGCTTCTTATGATTTAAAAGATTTAATTTCAGAATATCAGGACAGCGCCACGGATAAAAAAATAAGCTATCCAGCCGCGGCAATTTCTAAGTTGAAAGATTATTTTTATGATCAGCTATGCCAAAAGAAGCAAGAAAAACTTTTTTTTGACGTCGAGATGCCTCTGGCGGAGGTATTGGCTGAGATGGAAATATACGGTATCAAAATAGATTTAAGCGTCCTTTCTTCATTATCTAAACAAATAGATAAGCGCATATCTCTTTTGGTGGAAAAAATTTATAAGGTTTCCGAGAAGCCGTTTAATATAAATTCTCCGAAGCAGCTGCGCCTTGTTTTATTTGATATGCTTAAATTGCCCGTACTAAAAAAAACCAAAACAGGGCCTTCAACCGATGAAGAAGTATTAAAAAAATTAACAAAAAGCCATTTTTTGCCGGCCCTGATTTTAGATTACAGGCAGCTGGTTAAGCTAAAATCAACCTATATTGATTCGCTTCCGAAGCTGGTGGATAAAAAGGATGCGAGGCTGCACAGCTCTTTTAACCAAACAGGTACACAGACCGGCAGGCTTTCTTCTTCAAATCCGAACTTGCAAAATATACCCATAAGGACCGAAGACGGGCGTAAAATAAGGCTTGCTTTTATCCCTTCGGGTAAAGATGATTACCTTCTTTGCTGTGATTATTCGCAGGTTGAATTGAGGATTCTTGCGCATTTATCCGATGATGAAAACCTAAAGAGGGCGTTTGGAGAGAATAAGGATGTCCATCGTTTTACCGCCTCTTTAATTTTTACTAAGCCCGAACAAGAAATAACCGGGCTGGAGCGCGATATGGCTAAGCGCGTAAATTTCGGGATAATTTACGGTATGACAAATTTTGGCCTAAGCCGTGATTTAGACATATCCAATGAGGAAGCGCAAAAATTTATTGATGAATATTTTCTGCGCTATCCGAAAGTCAGGCGATATATTGACCAGACAATAGAAGAAGCAAAAAGAAACGGATTTGCGGCAACGCTTTTAGGCAGAAGAAGGTATCTACCTCAGCTAAACAGTTCAAATATGCAGCTTAAGGCGTTTGCCGAACGCCAGGCGATAAATGCCCCTATTCAGGGCACGGCCAGCGACATGATAAAGCTCGCCATGATTAAAATATCCAGAGAGATGAAGGAGAATAACCTTTATTCAAAAATGGTGTTACAGGTTCATGATGAGCTGATTTTCGATGTTAAAAACGCTGAATTAGAAAAATTGTGCCGTTTAATTAAATCTAATATGGAGAATGTGTTAAAACTCTCTGTCCCGTTAAAAGTTGATATGAAAAAAGGAAAAAATTGGTATAACATGGAGAAATTTTAAAGTTAAAATCAGCGGTTAATTCGCCCATATCTCGCCGTAGGCGGATGGGCTCATTAAGGGGGCTAAAAGATGAAAATATTGCTTTGTTCTTCGGAAATCGTACCTTTTGCGAAAACCGGCGGTTTGGCTGATGTGGCAGGCGCCCTTCCTTCCCGGCTTAAGAAGCAAGGCGTAGAGATAATACTGGCTATGCCGAAGTATAAAGGAGTGGATGAGAAAAAATTTAAAATACATAATGTATCTGATACGGTTTCCGCCTGCGATGCCAACGGAATAAAGGTATATTTTATTAATAATGATTTTTATTTTAACAGGGACGGGCTTTATGGCGATAAATTTGGCGATTATAAGGATAATCTGGACAGGTTTTTATTTTATTGTACCCAGACCCTGGCACTATTAAAAAATATAAATTTTAAGCCGGATGTAATCCATTGTAATGATTGGCAGTCTTCGCTCGTACCGGTATTTTTAAAAAATAAATTAAATAATGACCCTTTTTATAAGGAGATCAAAACTGTCCTTACGATACACAATCTTGCTTATCAGGGGCTTTTCCCGGCGGATGAGTTTGGCAAACTTTCTTTGGATCCGGGTTTGTTCGGCATAGGCGGCCTGGAATTTTACGGCAAGATAAATTTATTAAAAGGCGGGATTGTATTTTCCGATGCGGTCAATACGGTAAGCGCCAATTACGCCAAAGAAATATTAACCAGTGAGTTTGGCTGCGGCTTGGAGGGTGTCTTAGCGGGCAAAAAACAAAATCTTTCCGGAATATTGAACGGTCTGGACTATGATATTTGGGATCCGGCAATAGATAAATTTATTTTCAAAAAGTTTTCACCTGGTTCTCTGGAAAATAAATATGAAAATAAGCATAGCCTGCAAAAAGAGCTGGGGCTGGCGTTAAAAAAAGACGTACCCTTATTCGGCATGGTTTCCCGGCTTGCCAGACAAAAAGGCCTGGATTTAATAGCGGCGGATATTGAAAAAATCGCAAAAAGCAACGTGCAGTTAGTTATATTAGGCACTGGCGAGGCGGTATACCACGATGTTTTAGAAAAAATGCGGAAAAAATACCCTAAAGTAATTTCTGCCAACATAAAGTTTGACGATGTCCTGGCGCATAAAATTTATGCTGCAAGTGATGTTTTCCTTATGCCTTCGCGCTATGAACCATGCGGTTTAGGGCAGCTGATCAGTTTTAAATACGGCACAATACCTTTGGCATTTAAAACGGGCGGGTTGGCGGATACGGTTAGCGCTGAAAATGGTTTTGTTTTTGACAAATATGACGTGGAAAGCTTCTTGAATTGTTTTAAAAAAGCGCAGGCCGCATATAAAAATAAGAAAAAATGGCAATCCCTGGTCAAGCGTGCATTTACTTATGATTTTTCCTGGGATGAATCGGCGAAAAAATACATAAATCTATACAAGAGTTTATCCCGCTAGAAATTCAAATACCGCTATGTATGCCTAAATTTTCAAGAAGCTTTATCGGCAGGCGAAAAAAACAGAGGCGTAAGCTGCCAGCCGTTGTCGGCATAACCGGCAGCCTGGCCGGGGGCAAGACTACTGTAGCCGGTATTTTTAAAAAAAATGGCGCAGGCGTTATTGACGCCGATAAAATAGCCCATAGCTTACTGGTTAAAGGAAGCCCCGTATATAAAAAAACTGTTTTAAAGTTCGGGCCGATTATTTTGAATAGAGATAAGAGCATAAATAAACCGGGCCTTGCAGATGCCGTTTTCGGCAGTAAAAGGCGGCTTTCTTCGTATCTTAAGATAATTCATCCAGAAATTAAGAAAACTATCAGGCAGAAAATCCGCCAAAAACGCAAGGCGGGCGGCAGGTATAAAATTATTGTTTTAGATGCTCCGCTGCTTATTGAGGCGGGTATGCTCTCGGATATAGATAAGCTTATTGTAGTAAGGATAAATAAAGCTAATCAGTTAAAACGTATTAAAGCCAAGTTCGGCCGGAATGAAGATATATTAAAGAGGTTAAAATTTCAAATACCTTTATCCCAAAAAAGCAAGCTGGCCGATTATATCATAGATAATAATAATCCATTAAAGGAGACGGAAAAACAGGTAAAAAAAATCTGGGAAGATTTAACCCGCGGATAGACAGGGATGGTTTTAAAACCCATGTTGTTCCGCCTAAGACGAGGAGAATATGGACATATTGAACTTGAAAGACAAGAAGATAACGGAATTAAGCAAGATTGCCAAAGATTTAAATGTCAATGGGTTGAGCGGGCTAAAAAAGCAGGATCTTATATTTAGAATTCTTCAGGCCCAGGCGGAAAAAGAGGGGTTTATGTTTGGAGAAGGTGTCCTGGAAATTCTGCCTGATGGATTCGGATTTTTACGTTCTACAAATTACAATTATCTGCCCGGCCCGGATGATATATACATTTCTCCTTCGCAGATAAGGAAATTTGATTTAAAGACCGGTGATACTGTAAGCGGCCAGGTTAGGCCTCCCAAGGAAGGCGAAAAATATTTCGCGCTCCTAAAGGTTGAAGCGGTAAATTTTGAAAATCCGGAAAGGTCAAAGGAGAAAATATTGTTTGATAATCTTACTCCTCTTTATCCGCATAAGCGTTTTAATCTTGAAATAAAACCGGAAGAGGTTTCTATGCGCATAATGGATTTACTTACTCCTTTGGGCAAAGGCCAGCGCGCTTTGATTGTTGCCCCTCCCTATAGCGGCAAGACAGTGTTACTGCAGAAAATCGCCAATTCAATTGTCGCAAACCACCCTGATGTTATTTTAATGGTTTTGCTTATTGATGAGCGGCCGGAGGAAGTTACCGATATGCAGCGTAGTGTTAAGGGAGAGGTTATTTCTTCTACTTTTGATGAGCCGGCAGAGCGCCATGTGCAGGTAGCGGAGATTGTTCTGGAGAAGTCAAAGAGGCTTGTGGAGTATGGAAAAGACGTGGTAATACTTTTAGACAGCATAACCCGCCTTGCCCGGGCGTATAATACCGTGGTGCCGCACTCAGGAAAAATTTTGTCCGGGGGTGTGGATTCAAACGCCCTGCATAAGCCTAAGCGTTTCTTCGGCGCGGCCCGCGCTGTAGAAGAAGGCGGCAGCTTGACTATTATTGCCACTTCTTTAGTGGATACGGGAAGCCGCATGGATGAGGTTATTTTTGAGGAATTCAAAGGCACGGGCAATATGGAACTTCAGCTCGACAGAAATTTATTTCAGAGAAGAATTTATCCGGCCATTGATATAAAGCGCTCCAATACAAGGCGGGAGGAATTACTTATACCGGAGGTGGACTTGCAGAAGATTTGGATATTGCGTAAAGTGCTCAATGATTTAAATGCCGCCGAGGCGGTTGAGCTTTTAATTGATAGAATGTCTAAGACAAAAGATAATAAAGAATTTCTTTTAAGTATGAATAAGTAAAGCAGCTAACGAGGAGGTTATCATGAAAGACAAGATTCATCCGAATTATCAACAGGCAACGGTAGTGTGCGCATGCGGGGAAACATTCCAGACGCGTTCGACAAAACAAAATATAAGGGTAGAAATCTGTTCTGCCTGCCATCCTTTTTTTAGCGGTAAGCAGAAATTCGTTGATTCCGCGGGCAGAGTAGATAAATTCATGAAGAAATACAAAAAGAAATAATTTATTTTGATTACAGAGATTATTGAAGCAGATTACACAGATTAAATCTATGCAAACCATCGGTGTAATCGATTTTTTAAATCTGCGTAATCGGTGTTTATTATGTTTGAAAAATTAAAATCTATAGAACAGCGTTATAAAGAACTGGAAGGGTTTTTAGCTGATCCGGAGATATTGGGCGATATGGTGAAATATCAAAGTTATGCCAAAGAGCTCTCCCGGATTTCCCCTTTGGTGGAAAAATACCGCCTCATCAATAAGAATAAGGCTGAGCTGGAGGCCCTTGAACAGCTGTCTTTAGAAAAACACGATGCTGGTTTTGCGGAACTGGCGGAGTCGGAAAAAAATAAATTAAAAGAAGATATTTTAAGGATAGAAGAAGAAATAAGGGTTTTATTCAAGACTGAAGATGAAGACAGGGAAGAAGAAGCCATAGTTGAAATTCGCGCCGGAACAGGCGGGCAGGAAGCAAGTCTATTCGCGGCCGATCTATACCGCATGTATGTGAAGTATTCGGATAAATGTAATTTTAAGGCGGAGGTATTAAGCAGCCACCCTACGGATACCGGCGGATTTAAGGAAATAATCTTTAGCGTTTCTGGTAAGGGCGCCTATAAGAGGTTAAAATACGAAAGCGGTGTGCATCGTGTCCAGCGTGTCCCTACGACAGAAGCATCCGGCAGGATACATACGTCCACGGTTACAGTCGCGGTATTGCTTGAGCCCGATGAGGTAGATATGGTTATAAGCCCCCAGGATTTAAAAATCGATGTTTACCGTGCCAAGGGCCATGGCGGGCAAGGGGTAAATACTACGGATTCGGCGGTGCGTATTACCCATCTTCCTTCGGGGATGGTGGTCACCTGCCAGGATGAGCGCTCACAGCTTAAGAATAAGAATAAGGCGATGAAAGTGCTCCGGGCCCGCCTAATGGAACAGACAAAGCAGAAAGAGTTTAATAAACGGGCAACAGAAAGAAAATCACAAGTCGGCAGCGGTGAACGTTCGGAAAAAATACGTACTTATAATTTTCCCGATAGGCGCATAACTGACCACAGGGTAGGATTGACTATATATAAATTTGAAGACGTCTTAGAAGGCAATATAGATGAGTTTATAAAAGCGCTGGAAGATTTAGAAGCCAAAGAGAAGCAGAGTACTTAGCATGAATGAGCATGAATTGATTCTTACAAGCTTGTTGGATTGCGCCCGCCATGAGTTATATCTTAAAGGCCGCACTTTAAATTATGAACAACTAACTTTTCTTAATAACGCTTTAAGGATGCGCGCCGCAGGAAGGCCTCTACAGTATATTTTAGGCTCTACAGAATTTATGGGTTTAAAATTTAAAGTAACCGAAGGTGTTTTTATTCCCAGGCCGGAAACGGAGATATTGGCAGAGGCGGTTATAAAAAGGGTCAGAGAGTTAAAGAGTCAGAGTGTCAAAATACTAGATATCGGAACGGGTTCAGGCTGCATCGCGGTAAGTTTAGCAAGGTTTTTTCCGGAGGCGGTTATAACAGCTACGGATATTTCAGAACAAGCTTTAAATCTGGCTCGGGAGAATGCAGCATCAAACGGCGTTTCTGACAGGATAAAATTTATCCAATGTAATATTTTACCACAATACTCAATACTCAATACTCAATATGAGATAATCGTAAGTAATCCTCCTTATGTTTCTTCTTGCGATATTGTGGGTTTGGATAAAGAAGTGAAATGTGAACCGATAATCGCCTTAGACGGCGGGCCTGATGGGCTTAGTTTTTACCGTGAAATTATAGATCAAAGCCCGCGCTACCTTAAAGATGATGCTTTATTGATTATGGAGATAGGGTATAATCAGGCAGGGGCTGTTAAGGAAATAACCGAAAGCCAAGGCGCCTTTAAGCTGCTAGAGACAATAAAGGATTATAACGCAATAGACAGAGTGATAGTAATGCAAAATTTAAAATGCAAAATACAAAGCTGAAATAATAATCTCAGGCCAAATGTATGGATAAATTAATAATTGAAGGCGGCGTCCGCCTTAAAGGCTCAGTAAGAATAAGCGGCTCAAAAAATGCCGCCTTGCCTATTTTGGCGGCAACTATACTTACGGATGAGGTGTGTGTAATACGCAATGTGCCTAATCTAAGAGATGTACATTTGATGCTTAGAATATTGCGCACGCTCGGTGCCCAGGCAGAATTTAAAAAGGGAGTTGTGACGGCATGCAGTAAAAGATTAAAAAGCTATACCGCGCCTTATAACCTGGTTTCTAAAATGCGCGCTTCTTTCTGTGTTTTGGGGCCGCTTCTTGCGCGTTTTAATAAGGCTAAAGTTTCATTGCCCGGCGGTTGTATTATAGGGGTGCGCCCTGTGGATTTGCATATAAAAGGATTGAAGCGCCTGAATGCGGATATAACGGTATCCGGAGGCTATGTCCATGCCAGATCCGATGAATTAAAAGGCGGCCACATATATTTAGGCGGGGAATTCGGTTCTTCTGTTTTAGCTACGGCAAATGTTTTAATGGCGGCGGTCAGGGCAAAAGGCACGACAATTATAGAAAATGCTGCCTGTGAGCCGGAAGTGGTTGATTTGGCAAATTTTCTAAACAAGATGGGAGCCGAGATTGAAGGGGCAGGTACGCCGGCAATTGAAATAAAAGGGGTGAAGGCTTTAAAAGGCGTAGAACATAAAGTAATCCCTGACCGCATAGAAGCAGGCACATTCATGACGGCAGGCGCGATTACCGGCGGAAACATAGTTATTACCGGGATTATCCATAAACATTTATCGGCTTTAATAGATAAATTGGAAGAGATAGGCGTTATCCTGGAAAGAACCGATTCATCTTTGCGCATAAAAGCCGGCCGTAATTTAAAACCGGCAAATATTACGACTCTTCCGTATCCGGGATTTCCCACGGATATGCAGGCGCAATTTATGTCCCTTTTGTCCATTATCCCCGGGGTGAGCGTTATTACCGAAAAAATTTATCCGGACAGGTTTATGCATGTCGCTGAGCTTAACCGCATGGGGGCGCACATACAAAAGGAAGGGCCGCACGCTATTATAGCGGGTGTTAAATATTTATCGGGGGCGCCCGTGATGGCTTCCGATTTAAGGGCGTCGGCCGCTTTGGTAGTGGCAGCATTGGCGGCAGGAGGCAAGACAGAGGTTTCGCGCGTCTATCATATAGACCGCGGATATGAAAACATAGAGAAAAAATTAGAAGCTTTGGGTGCGAAAATTTTAAGGATAAAAGAAAATTAGGGGATAAATATGATTTTGATGATAGACAATTACGATTCTTTCACCTATAACCTTGTTCAGTACCTGGGAGAACTGGGTGAGAATTTAAAAGTTTTTCGTAACGACAAAATAACATTGGATCAGGTCAGAAAACTTAAGCCTGAAAAGATTGTCATCTCTCCCGGCCCCGGCAGGCCTTCTGATGCGGGCGTGTCTTCGGCTATAATCAAAGAATTCGCGCCAAAAGTATCTATTCTGGGTGTTTGTTTAGGCCATCAGTGCATAGCTGAAGTTTTCGGCGGAAAAATTATACGCGCAGGTAAGCTTATGCACGGCAAAACATCGCTTATTTATCATAATGGCAAAGGTATTTTTAAAGCAGTGGAAAATCCTTTTGAGGCAACGAGATACCACTCTTTACTGGCAGAGAGAAAAACGCTGCCTAAAATTTTAGAGATAACAGCCTGGACTAAAGAAAAAGAAATAATGGGCCTTAAACATAAAAATTTTCCTTTATGGGGCGTGCAATTTCACCCTGAATCAATTTTGACCAAAGCAGGCAAAAAAATATTAAAGAATTTCTTGGCGCTCTAGCCGCTGTCAACCGCCGCGGTTAGGAAATTGTTGACGATGCCTAAACTGCGGGAGTTAAAAAGGTAAAAATGAATAAAATCAGCGAGTTAACAGATTTTTTAAATAAAGGCGGGATTGCCGATAAAAATCAAATCCAGGAAGCCTTTGATGGTATTATGTCTGGAAAAGTGGAAACGGAGGACCTGAAAAAGTTTCTTTTAGCGCTTAAAGATAGAGAGACTCCGGAGATAATCGCCGGAGCCGCTTCTTCTATGCGCCAGGCGATGATAAAGATTAACGTGAGGGATTATCCTGAGGAGATAGTTTTAGATACCTGCGGCACGGGAGGCAGCCTTTTTCATACCTTTAATATCTCCACTGTTGCGGCTTTTGTTATTGCCGGATGCGGGATAAAAGTAGCCAAGCACGGAAACCGCGCGGTATCCAGTAAGTTTGGAAGCGCGGACGTTTTAAAAGAATTGGGCTTGAATTTAGAAATATCTCCTAAAAAAGTGGAAGAGATAATAAAGGAAATAGGTATAGGATTTATGTTCGCGCCCCTCTACCATCCGGCAATGAAATACGCGGCCCAGGCGCGTAAAGAAATTGCAGCCCGTACGATTTTTAATATTTTAGGGCCGTTATGCAATCCCGCAGGGGCGGATACCCAGATTGTAGGAGTTTATGAGGAGAGATTGAGCGATATAATTGCCAGGGCTTTAGGCGAGCTTGGGTCAAAGAGGGCATTTGTAATCTATAGCGCAAGGGGGCTTGATGAGGTAAGCATCGAGGGCCAGACTAGCGTTGTTGAGCTTAAGGAAGGAAATGTTAATCCTGCTTGTCAGGTATCCCCGTCAGATTTTGGGGTTAACGAAGCTGGATTAGGCAATATTACGCCAGGCAATAATTCTTCTGAGAATGCCAAGATAATTTTAGATATCTTAAAAGGAGAAGAGTCGCATCGCCGGGATGCCGTATTGATAAATGCCGCATTAGGAATTGTAGCGGCAGGCAAAACAGGTGATTTTAAACAGGCAAAAGGGATTGGAGAGGAGTCTCTTGCATCAGGAAACGCGCTTAAGAAATTAGAATTGTTGATTGAGAGATCAAGACAGTGAAGCTCTTTTTGCGGGATGAATATTCTAGATAAAATTATAGCAGAGAAAAAAAAGGAAATAGGGCGAGTAAAGAAAAAGATGCCTCAAGGCCTCCTTATTCGTCAGCGGGGAGCTATAAAAATAAATTCGTTTAAACAGGCGTTGAAGAAAAAAAATAAATTCGGCCTAATTGCCGAAATTAAAAAAGCATCGCCTTCTAGAGGGATAATCCGCAATAATTTTAATCCGCTGGAGATAGCAAAGATTTATAAAAAAGCAGGAGCGGATTGCCTTTCGGTTTTAACCGATGAGAAGTTTTTCAAGGGCAGGCTTGATTACATAAAAGATATCAAGAAGAGTGTAAAGCTGCCTGTTTTAAGAAAAGATTTTATTATCGATGAGTATCAGATTTACGAATCACGCTTTTATGGAGCAGATGCGGTATTGTTAATATCTTCTATATTGAGCGTTAAAAATTTAAAAAAGTTTTTATTATTGGCTAAAAAATTAAAGCTGGATTGTCTGGTTGAATGCGGCTCTGCTTCAGAAATCAGGAAGGCGCTTAGCGCAGGCGCGGAAATAATAGGCATAAACAATAGAGACTTGCATAATTTTAAGGTTGATATAAACAGGACCAGGCGTTTGATAAAATTTATTCCTAAAAATAAAATTATTGTTTCAGAAAGCGGAATAAAAACCGGAAAAGACGTGAATTTTCTAAAAAAACTTGGGGTTGATGCCGTATTGATAGGCGAGGCCTTTATGCGCAGTAAAGATATAGAAAAAAAGGCCGAGGAGTTGTCCATATGATGCGCGTTAAGATATGCGGCATAACAAATTTAGAAGATGCTTTATGCGCCGATAATGCCGGGGCGGATGCTTTAGGGTTTATATTTTACAAGAAAAGCCCGAGGTGCATAAACGCCAGGCGGGCCGGCGCTATTATAAAAAGGCTTTCGCCTTTTATTTCATGCGTTGGTGTTTTCGTTAACGAGAAAGAACGGGAAGTAAAAAGGGCAGCTGAATTTTGTAATCTTAACCTGCTGCAGTTCCACGGTGATGAGACGCCTGATTATTGCGCAAGGTTCAGGAGATATAAGACGATCAAGGCCGTAAGAATAGAAAAAAGGAGTGATTTATTCAATATAAAAAGATATAATACAAACGCGGTGCTGCTGGACACCTTTTGTAAAGGCGCCTTTGGCGGCACGGGCAGGGTATTTGACTGGAATTTCTTAGGCAAGATAAAATTTGATATACCGATAATTTTATCCGGAGGCATTACTTTACAAAATGCTCCGCTTGCAATAAAATTGACTAAGTGCTATGCCGTTGATGCCTCCAGCGGGCTGGAAGAATATCCGGGGAAGAAAAATCATAAATTAATCAAGGAATTCGTTAGGTTTTTTAAAAATAACTGATGACTAAGGTATTGTTGGCGATTTTATTATTTAGCTGTTGTTTTGTCCCGGGCGCATATGCGCAGGACGGCAACCTATTTTTAAAAAACGAAACTATCACTTACGGTATTAAACTTAGGGGTATTGGGATCGGTAAGGCAACCCTCGCTTATAAAGGCCGGACAAGGCTAAATGATAAAGATGCGCATTTGATAATTTTTGAAACAAACACAGCCAATTTTAAAGACCGCGAAACAATGTTTGCCGATATTGATACTTTTTTGCCCCTGAGAATAGAAAGGGATATAAAGAATTGGGGTAAGAAGATATATATAGTGGAAGAATACGACCAGGATAACAATGCTGTTAAAATTACGCGGGTAAACGGTAAGCGTACCAGCGTGCGCAAAATAAAGCAGGATGATAATATTCAAAATGTTATTTTATTGACTTATCTTTTCCGTAAAATAGGGGGTTTTGAAATCGGCAGTGATTTTACGGTCACATTGCCTTTATCTAAATTAATTATGCGTTTTACGAAAGAAGTTTCTGTTAGCGTTCCTTCCGGCGAATATATGGCTTATTTGGCCGAGAGTTTTCCAAAGGGGCATAAGATATGGTTTGAAAATTCCAATAAAGGCATTCCGGTAAAAATATCCGGGCCGTTTTTTCTCGGTGATATAAATATGGTTATGAATGAGTATACAAGCGAGTAGTCTTTTATTAACGAGGTAGAAAAATGCTTCCTGATAAATATGGGCACTTCCAGGAATTCGGCGGCAGGTTTGTCCCTGAGACATTAATGGGGATGCTTGATGATTTGGAAAAAAAATATAGAAAAATCAAGAAAGATAAATCTTTCCGCGGCGAATTAAATTATTATCTATCCCATTATGCCGGCCGTCCCACGCCGTTATATTTTGCCGCTAATTTAAGCAAAAAATTGGGCCTTGCTAAAATATACTTAAAAAGGGAAGACTTGTTGCACACCGGGGCGCATAAAATAAATAATACATTGGGCCAGATTATATTGGCTAAGCATATGAAGAAGGCAAGGATTATTGCCGAAACAGGGGCCGGACAGCATGGAGTGGCAGTGGCCACAGTCTGCGCCATGTTTAATTTTCAATGCTGTATTTATATGGGCGAGGAAGATATAAAGCGGCAGTCGTTAAATGTTTTCCGCATGAAGATGCTTGGCGCTGATGTTCTACCTGTTACTTCAGGCAGCCGCACGCTTAAGGACGCTATGAATGAAGCAATAAGGGATTGGGTTACAAATGTGGACAACACCTATTATCTTATCGGCTCAACCGCCGGCCCTCACCCTTATCCGGTGATTGTAAGGGATTTTCAATGCGTAATAGGAATTGAAGCAAAAAAACAGATTTTGAAACAAGAAAGAAAGCTGCCTACATATTTAGTTGCTTGTGTGGGCGGGGGCAGTAATTCCATGGGGCTATTTTACCCCTTCCTGGAAGATAAAACAAAATTTGTGGGGGTGGAAGCCGCTGGCCTGGGTTTATCAAGCGGTAAGCACGCGGCCGCTTTATGCCGCGGTTCAAAAGGAGTTTTGCACGGGTCTTTAAGCTATATGCTGCAGGATAAAGACGGACAGGTTGAGATAGCGCATTCTATATCAGCCGGCCTTGATTATCCCGGGGTTGGCCCTGAGCATAGCTTATTTAAAAAGATAAAACGGGCTGAATATACCTCGGCCACGGATAAGGAGGCGCTTGAAGCTTTTAAGCTTTTATCTAAAACCGAGGGTATAATTCCTGCCTTGGAGTCCGCACATGCGCTTGCTTATGTTGTTAGGGCAGGGCGCGGGTTTAAGAAAAACGATTTGATTATAGTTTGCCTTTCCGGCAGAGGCGATAAAGACGTAAATACGGTGGCAGATGTTTTGGGAATAAAACTATGAAGCGCCTTGATAGAAAATTCAATGAATTAAAGAAAAAGGGCAGGTGTGCTTTTATTGCTTATATTACCGCAGGAGACCCCGACCTTAGGGTTACCAAGAAATTAATATTTGAGCTGGAACGTCAGGGCGTTGATATAATCGAGCTGGGGGTTCCTTTTTCAGATCCCTTGGCAGATGGGCCGGTGATACAGGCGGCATCTAAGCGCGCGTTAGGCAAAGGAACAAGCCTTAGAAAGATCATTGCTTTGGTAAAATCTATACGTAAAGAGGTTAATATACCACTATGCCTTATGTCTTATTATAACCCCATATACAAAATGGGGTTGCCTTTATTTACGGAAAAAGCGGCTTACGCGGGCGTAGACGGCGTTATCATTCCTGATTTACCTCCGGAAGAAGCTAAGGAGTTTATGCAATACAGCAGGGGAAATAAATTGGATACCATTTTTTTTATTTCTCCTACCAGCGATGTTAAAAGAATAAAAATGGCAGCTGCTTTTTCCAGCGGATTTATTTATTATGTTTCTCTGGCCGGCGTAACCGGGGCGCGGAAAAAAATCTCCTCCGATTTAAAGAAAAGAATTTCTCTGATTAAACGGCATACTAAAAAACCGGTATGCGTTGGCTTTGGAATATCAAAACCCGGGCATGTCAGGTATTTATCTTCTTTTTGTGACGGTGTTATAGTAGGCAGCGCTATTGTCAAGGTAATAGCCGTTAATTCGCGGAAGAAAGATTTAGTTAAAGTTACGGGGCGTTTTGCAGCCGGTTTGTCAAAAGCGCTTAAATAAATAGCGCCTAACTGACACACCCCGCGCTTATAAGGCGGCCGGCGCTTAATTAACACCTGGCGCTTAATTGTATTGCGCCAGTGTTTCCGTGCTGGGAAATTGCGCCGCCGTGCCTTGAGGGTTTTTACATCTCGCGCTTATATGTCACCCGGCGCTTAAAGGAATTGCGCCGGTGTTGCCTGATCGGCAAATTGCGCAAGTGTTGCCTAACTGATACACCTTGCGCTTATAAGGTATTGCGCAAGTGTTGTCTAACTGACAAAATGTATAAAAAAACAGTATTGGATAACGGAGTACGGGTTGTGACCTGCCATATGCCGAATATGCGGTCGGCATCTTTTGGTTTATGGTTCGGTGTGGGCGGCAGGTTTGAGACCAAAAAGAACAATGGCATCTCGCATTTTCTTGAGCATATGTGCTTTAAGGGGTCAAAACGTTTTAGCGGCGAGCAAATCAAGCAATTAATCGAAGGCGTGGGGGGCTCGCTCAATGCTTTTACGGCAGAAGAATTCACCTGTTATTTGGCCAAGGTTCTTCCCAAGTATCTGGAGCAATCTTTTGAAATAATCTCCGATATGGCGGTGAATCCTTTAGTAGATAAGAAGGAGCTGGAAAAAGAACGGTTTGTTATACTGGAAGAAATACGCATGTATCGTGATCAGCCTCAGAGCTATGTCTATGAATTGCTGGATGAGCTTCTTTGGCCGGGGCATCCCTTGGGCATGAATTTGGCCGGCACATTTGATACTGTGAAAAAAATAAAACAGGAAGATATACTGTCGTTTAACAATAAATTTTATTCTTCGCCTAATATTGTGGCGGTTGCATCCGGAAATGTTAGTCATGAAGAATTCTTAAATATTTGTACCAGGCATTTAAGCAGGCTGTCAAAGGGCAGTAAAAATAGCTTTAGCGCATTTAATCAGCAAAGCAAAAAATCTTTTAATTTATTTTTCAAAAATACCGAGCAGAGCCATATCGCCCTGGGTTTTGAGGCGTTGCGGCGCGGCCATCCCGACAGGCACGCGCTTATGCTTATTCATATCATTTTAGGGGCTAATATGTCCAGCCGCCTTTTTGATGAATTGAGGGAAAAAAGAGGCCTGGCTTATGCAATTAGCAGCCACCTCAAACAGTTGGCCGATACGGGAGCTTTTATTGTTCATGCCGGAGTTGATAATAATAAATTATGCCAGGCATTAGAAATAATTTTTAAAGAGCTCAATAAGATAAAAAGCGAATATGTCAGCGATTCGGAATTTCAGCGGGCAAAGGATTTTTATCTAGGGCAGCTGACTTTCGCCTTAGAGCAGACGATGGAAGAAATGTTTTATATGGGGGAGCAGACGATTTCGCTGGATAAAGTCAGGACGCACGCGGAAATAATCAGAGAATTGGAAAAGGTTGATGTTGATGATATAAAACGCCTGGCAGGAAAAATTTTTAGCGATGAAAAAATAAATTTAGCTGTAATAGGGCCGGTTTCCGATAAAGATAAATCCGGCATAAAAAAGAAGTGTTTACTTTGATCTTAAAGTGTGATAAAGTGTAAATGCAATGAGCATTTGAAAGGAGGATGTAACATGGAAGAAGGGTATTGCGTAAAATGCAAAGGTAAAAAAACAATGAAAGATGAGCAGAAAGTCACAATGAAAAACGGGCGCCCGGCGGTAAAGGGTAAATGCCCGGACTGCGGCACGGGGATGTATAAGATTTTAGGCAAAAAATAATTTTGAGCATGATTTCAGGCAGCGGACAGATTAAGTTGTAAAGGAATTCTGTCCGCTGTTTTTTATTTGTAGGGGGGGAATTGGACATCAATGGGTTAGGCAAGGCAAGGTTAGCCGCTAAAATCGCCAATGACAAAAAGGGCGAGAATATAATTATATTAAATATAGGTAAAGTTTCTAATATAACGGATTATTTTGTTATTGTGAGCGCGGAATCGTCAAAAAGGGTAGAGACGATAGCCGAGGCCATAGCAGAGGAATTTAAAAAAAACAAATTGTCGATTGTGCATTTTGAGGGCTTTAATGACTGTCTTTGGGTTTTACTTGACGCCTCCGATGTTATATTACATATTTTTCGTTCTGATATGCGCGAGTTTTACGCTTTAGAACGCCTCTGGTCAAGCGCGGAACAGGTAAAGTTATGAGGTTTAATCTTGAAGAAGAGATAGTTTTATGCTTAAGGCATGCCGCCTCGCGGGAGGTTCCTTCAGGCGCCGAATCCATTTTGGGCGAAATCTATCTTGACATACCGCAAATACCGGCCCATGGAGATTTATCTTCCAACCTGGCTTTACGGCTTAGCAAGGCTTTCAAAAAAAATCCCCGTGTTATAGCCGAATCAATGAAGAAGGCGATAGAAGAAGAAATCAAGAGTTTGCGGATTTTTCCTGTTATAGAAAAAATTCAGATAGACGGGCCGGGATTTATAAACTTTTTTATCAAGAACTCGTACTTTTATTCGGAAATATCCGAAATAATAAAGAAAGGCAATAATTACGGCAAGCTTGATATAGGCAAAGGCGAGAAAGTACAGATTGAATTTGTAAGCGCAAATCCTACCGGGCCGTTGAGTATCGCGCACGCGCGGCAGGCGGCTGTCGGCGATAGTCTTTCGCGGATAATGGAATTTTTAGGATTTAAGATAGCAAAGGAATATTATCTTAATGACGAAGGTAATCAGATAAATATATTAGGCCGTTCTATCGAACTGCGCATGAGAGAATTATGCGATGAGCAGGTAGAATTTCCGGAGGATTGCTATCAGGGTGATTATGTCAAGGAAATAGCTGAAGAAATCAAAAATCAAAAATCAAAAATCAAAAATATTTCTGAGTATGGCGTAAACTCCATACTTAAGGGGATAAAAAAAGACCTGCAGGATTTTAATGTTGAATTTGATATATGGTATTCTCAAGGCGAGTTAGAAAAGAGCGGCAAAATAGAAAAAGCGATAGAATATCTAAAAAAGAAGGGCTTCATTTACGAAAAAGACGGCGCTGCCTGGTTTAAATCAAGCGAATTTTCCGATGATAAAGATAGAGTGATTATCAAAAGCGATAAATCTTATACTTATCTTGCTCCCGACATCGCTTATCACAGGGATAAATATCAGCGCGGGTTTAAAAAAATTATCAATATCTGGGGCCCCGACCATCATGGTTATATTCCCAGGATAAAAGCGGCTGTTTCGGCTCTGGGCCACGACAGCAAGAGCCTGTCTATACTTATTGCGCAGCTCGTTACTCTATATCGTGATGGTGAGCTCATACCGATGTCAACCAGGAAGGGTAGTTATGTTACGCTGCGCCAGGTAATTGACGAAGTGGGTAAGGACGCGGCAAGGTTCTTTCTTGTAAACCGCAGGCTTTCCAGCCATCTTGATTTTGATTTGGAATTGGCTAAAAAGCACTCTAGTGAAAATCCGGTTTATTATATACAATACGCCTTCGCCCGTATTTGCAGTATAATGCAAAAAAAGGACAAGAATTACGCTTCCAAGACATGCAGCTTATCTTTATTGGATAAGCCTGAAGAATTATTTCTTATGCGCAAGCTGGTTCAATTCCCTCATATTCTAAAGGCGGCTGTTGCTGTATTAGATCCCTATCCCCTGGTTCCTTATCTATTGGATTTATCCGCCGAATTCCATAAGTTTTATGATAAATATAAAGTTTTAGACGAAGAAAATTTAGAGTTAAGCCGCGCGCGCATTGATTTAATCAATGCCTGTAAAATAGTGTTTAAAAACGGCCTTTCGCTTTTAGGATTATCGGCGCCGGAAAAGATGTGAACCCCGTTAGAGATGGCGGTGAGGCGTTTAATTTGCGGCAAAAGCAGTTTATGAAAGCAAAAGGCGATAATAAACTATTCTTTATTAGACAGCCGCCTACGGCAGTTTATCTCTAACGGGGTAAAATCATTCCGACGGTTTGTTGCCGAGGATATAAGTTAACTCCTTGCCTAAACACTTGTAAATTTCTTCCTAAAGTTTAAAAAACTCCAGAGGGTTCGAAATTTACTGCGTAGGCTTCGGAGTAAATTTATTTCTCCGGCAAAATTATTCTAATAAAACGGATAAATAAATTTAGATGCAAAAAAAATGGAACATAGCTAAGCCGGATTTTTTGCTACGGCAGGCACTTGCTGATTCTTTGAATATTTCTCCTGTTTTAGCCCAGGTGTTTATTAATCGGGGCATAACCAACGTAAAAGAGGCGGAGATTTTTCTAAAGCCTAAAATGAGCGACATGCATGATCCTTTACTTATCCCCGGCATGGAAAAAGCGGTGCGGCGCCTAAAAGAAGCAGCCGCAAAAAAAGAGAAGGTATTTATATCCGGTGATTATGATGTTGACGGGGTGACTTCCTGTGTACTTTTTAAGTCTGTTCTTAAGCGGCTTGGATTAGAGCCAACACATTATATCCCGCACCGCGTAAAAGACGGATACGGGATAAATAAGGAGGCGGTATCTTTAGCCAAAGAGCAGGGAGCAGATTTGTTTGTGAGCCTTGATTGCGGCATGACTGATTTTTCCGAGATAGAAATGCTTAATCATCTGGGAGTAGATACAATGATCGTGGATCATCACGAACCGCTGGATACTTTACCTAAGGCCAAGATAATAGTTAATCCCAAAATAAAGAATTCTCTTTATCCATTTAAGGAACTGGCGGCGGTAGGGGTGGTATATAAGTTATGCCGGCTTTTATGTGCCGATAATCTTGTTGATGATTTAGACCTGGTTTCTCTGGGAACGGTTTGTGATGTTGTACCGCTGATAGATGAAAACAGGATATTCGTAAAAGAAGGGCTTGGCATATTAAGCCGGGCTAAGAGGCCGGGTATAAAAGAATTAATTAAGGTTTGCGGGCTTAAAGGCAAAGATATAAATACGCATATGATAGGTTTTATGTTAGGGCCGAGATTGAATGCCGCAGGAAGGGTGAACTCAGCGGATATGTCTTTTGAACTTTTGTTTAGCTCTTCTCATTCTCAGGCTGAAGGCCTGGCGGTCAGGCTGCATAATGAAAATAAAAAGCGCCAGGCAATAGAATCCGGCATATTGGAGGAGGCGCTGGCCAAGGCGCAAAGAGAAATAAATTTTAAAGAACATACGGTTATAGTTTTAGATAATCAGGGCTGGCATGAAGGGGTTTTGGGTATAGTAGCATCGCGGATAAGCGACAGGTTTTACCGGCCGACAATAATTATTTCAACCAATGATGCATTGGGTAAGGGTTCAGCGCGTTCTATCAGGGATTTTCATATATTAAACGCTCTATCAAGATGCGAGGATATGCTTGAGTTTTACGGCGGGCATGCTTATGCCGCGGGGCTTACAATATCAAAAGAAAATATTGATAAATTCCGCCTGGCAATAAATAAAATAGCCAGAGAAGAACTGGCTTCCTGCGAGATGGTTCCGGTTTTAGATATTGAAGCAGAACTCGGTTTGGAGGAATTAGATTTTAAATTTGTATCCGCTCTCGAAGGCCTTATGCCCTTTGGCAGAGGAAATCCCCTGCCGGTATTTTCTTCCTGTAATCTTATTGTTAAGGGCAGGCCGAAAATTTTAGGCAAGGGTACAATCAAATTTTGGGCCTCTGACGGTAAAATTACCTATCCGGTAGTTGGGTTTGGAATGAGCAATATGGCTGATCTTGTGGAAAATTCCGAAAGATTAGATTTGGCCTATACCCCGTCTATAGATTCCTGGGGGATGCGTGCCAACGGGATATCTTGCGATGATAGGCGTGCCATACAGCTTAAATTAGTCAGCATTAAGCCGTCTATCTAAGCCTATTCGTATAGATCTGGGCTATTTTGAATATAGCGGGAATCTCAATGGTTAGTCTTGGCAGGATTATATTTTTTTACTGACCAGGCCTGCTTTGATGCATTTTGTGCAGGCGTAAATTCTTTCGGTTTTCCCTGAGATTACGGCTTTTATTCTCTGTAGGTTTGGCGTAAAACAGCGGCGGGCTATACCGGTAATTTTACGGCCGGCACCGCCTTTTTTTCTTGCCATACCTCGCCTGGTAATTTTATTACCGTAGACTGCTGTTTTTCCGCATATTTTGCAACTTTTAGGCATTTTAATGAGGCCACAACTTACGGAGGCGGAGCCGACGTAAGTTTTATGGCCGAATTAATCCCGCAGCCTATCGGGTAAATATCGAAGAGATTTACCCGATGTTTAGGCAAGGGATACAATTATATTGTTAATTTTATTTGTAACAGTATACTTGAAAACAAAAGATTGTCAAGATATAATTAGTTTTTGTAGTATACTAAAAATTGCCTAAATTCACCTGCCGCCTTGGCCTGATTTTGAGCAGGGCCTAACGCAGGCCGAGCGGGCATGGTTGGCCTTTGATTACCTGTCGGCCAGAGCGAGGCCGAGTAGCGGAGCGCGATTTTCCACACCGGGGAAAATTGCGCGCCCCTGCGAGAAATCGGGCCAAGCCGGCCATGCTAATCCGCCGCAATTTACACAATTTATTTTACGCAACCTTAGTTTTTACTGAAAAACCTCTGTAGTTGCCCAATTTATTGGGCTTGATAAATCAAGCAACTACAATACGTAATGCATAGGATAGCTTTTTCAGCGTTAACTAATTAATTGATTATGGCAGATATTCTTAAAGGTTTAAATCCCCAGCAAAAACAGGCGGTTACACATGATAAAGGCCCTCTTTTGATAATCGCTGGGGCCGGCACAGGCAAAACCTCGGTTATTACGCGAAGAATTGCTTATCTTCTGGATAGGGAAAAAACACGGCAAGATGAAATTCTGGCCCTTACTTTTACGGATAAAGCAGCCAATGAAATGGAAGAAAGGGTGGATTTACTTGTTCCTTACGGCTATACCGATATCTGGATATCTACTTTTCATTCTTTCGGCGACAGGATTTTGCGGGATAACGCTCTAACATTGGGTCTTAGCCCTGATTTTAAGGTGTTAACGCGGCCGGAGGCGGCTATATTTTTCAGAGAACATCTTTTCGAGTTCGATATTTCTTATTTTCGGCCGCTGGGTAATCCCACCAAGTTTATTGAGGCGATTTTAACTTATTTCAGCCGGCTAAAGGATGAAGATATTTCCGTGGATGAATATACGGCTTATACGGCGCGCCTGCGCGAAAAAGCCGGTGAATCAAATGACGGTATATTAAGAGAAGAAGCGCTTAAGCACACAGAACTTTCTTCATGTTTCAAAAAATACCAGGAATTATTAATACAGGAAGGAAAAATTGATTTCGGTAACCAGTTTTATATGGCCTTGGAGCTTTTAAGAAAACGCCCGTCTGTTTTGGGGCGCTACCGTGACAAGTTTAAATATATATTAATCGATGAATTTCAGGATACAAATTTCGCGCAGTTTAAAATGCTGGAATTATTAGCCGGGGAAGCGAAAAATATTACCGTCGTTGCAGACGATGACCAATGCATTTATCGCTTCCGGGGCGCTGCCTACAGCAATATAATTAATTTTATCAAAACATACCCAGAATCAGAGAAAATTACCTTAATAAAAAATTACCGCTCGACACAGAAAATTCTTGATTCGGCCTATCAGCTTATTCAGCACAATAATCCCGACCGTTTTGAGGTGCAGAGCGATATAAATAAGCGCCTGATAGGGCTGGCGAAAAAAGGAAAAGCGGTAGAACATTTTAACTTTGATACGCTTTCATCAGAAGCTGATTATGTGGCGAGATTAATAAAAGAAAAATCGGAAAAGAAAAAATATAAATATTCGGATTTTGCCATACTTGTACGCTCTAATAGCGATGCCGATCCATTTTTAAGATCTTTAAATATGCTGGGTGTTCCATGGCGTTTTAGCGGCAGTCAGGGGCTTTATTCCCGCAAGGAAATACGCCTTTGCATATCTTTTCTGAAGTTAACAGCCAATATAGAGGATAGTTTAAGCTTGTATTATCTTCTAAGTTCAGAAATTTATTCTGTGGATATGGCGGATTTAAGCCTGCTGATGCATTATGCAAAACGTAAGAATATATCGTTATTTGCGGCATTACGCTATGATTTGGGAAATGAACAATTCAACGGCTTAAGCAATCAGACAAAAGAAACGATAAATAAGTTCATGCAGGACATAGAAAGATATCTTGAACATTCAAAGAATATGCCTACCGGGCGCCTGCTTTATTTATTTCTTACGCAAACCGGTTTTATCTCTTCGCTTACCAAAAATCCCAGTTTAGAAAATGAGGAAAAAATCAGTAATATTGCCAAATTTTTCGATATCGTAAGCAACTACGAAATATTAACCCGGGAAGACAGGGTGGTTAATTTCGTCGAGCACTTGAGTTTACTGATGGAGGTGGGAGATGACCCGGCGATGGCCGAGCCGGATTTGGATGTACCGGCGGTAGCGGTTTTAACTGTGCACAAGGCAAAGGGCCTGGAATTTAACGTAGTATTTATGGTGGGCCTGGTGCAGGGGCGTTTCCCTTGGCCGAAGCGGGCGCAGACAATAGAATTACCGGATGAATTAATCAAGGATATATTACCTAGCGGCGACTTTCATGCTCAGGAAGAACGCAGGCTTTTTTATGTCGGCATGACCCGGGCAAGGAAAGAATTATTCCTTACCTCAAGCCAGGACTACGGCGGTAAAAAGACGAGAAAAATAAGCCGGTTTATTTTTGAGGCATTAGGCACAGAAGAGAAAGCTAAAATAGAGGTTAAAAAGGCATCTTCACTTGAAGCGATAAAGCGCAATGCTCCTTTAGCGAGAATAAAGCCGCTTCCCTTGGCGAAAGCCGTAAGAAAAGAAGCAATTCTTAATTTAAGCTATTACCAGATAGATGATTACATGAGTTGCCCCTTGAAATATAAATACGTGCATATTTTACGCGTGCCAATAATGGAGCATCACACGGTACTTTACGGAAAAGCCATGCATGATGCCGTGCTTAGATATTATCAGTCAAGGTCTAATAACATAGCAATAACCGAAAGCGATTTGTTGAATATTTTCGATAACGCTTTCAGGCCGGAAGGATTTTTTTCCCGTAAGCATATAGAAGAACGAAGAAACTCGGCATATCTTGCCCTCAGGAGGTTTTTTAGCCAGGAATCTAAAAAAACAATATTACCAACTTATATGGAAAAGGAATTTTCGTTTTTTGTAGATAATAACAAAGTAAACGGCAGGTGGGATAGGGTTGATATCCTGGAAACAGGCGAAGCGGTAATTATTGATTTTAAAACCTCGGAAGTCAAAAAACAGAAAGACGCGGATAAAAAAGCAAAAGAAAGCCTTCAGCTTTCTATTTATGCTTTAGCGTATAAAAGTATTAACGGCGTACTTCCTCAAGCCGTAGAATTATATTTTCTGGAATCAGCCCTGATAGGGCGCGCGAAAAAGACAGACGAAGACCTTGAAAAAACAATAGATATAATAAAAGAGGCGGCCGGCGGCATACGCGGGGTTGATTTTACCGCCAAGCCAAAATATTTGACATGCAGTTATTGCGCTTATAACCAAATATGTCCTTCGGCAATAATCAGGGTTAGCCGTTAGGTTTGTTGCCTTTTCGCTTGACTTTAAGCGCCAGCAGCGGTATACTAATAAAATTAATGAGGAGGTGAATATTTTGACTGTAACAAAAGATAAAAAACAAAAAGTAATAAGTGATTTTAAGGTACATGCAAAAGATACTGGTTCGGCTTCTGTGCAGATAGCTCTTCTTACGGAAAGGATAAACAGCCTTTCCGACCATTTTAAACAACATGGGAAAGACCATAGTTCCCGCCGAGGACTGCTGACTCTGGTAGGCAAGCGCCGCAGGCTCCTTGATTACCTCAAAAAATCTGATAGCAAAAAATACGAAGAAACCATCCAGAAACTTAATCTACGAAAGTGAGGCTTAATGCATAGCGATATTGTAAGCGTCCAAACATCTTTTGGCCGCCAGAACTTATTTTTAGAAACAGGTAAATTAGCCAAGCAGGCAGACGGCGCCGTTATCGTTACATACGGCGGCACAGTCGTGCTTGTTACTGCTTGTGTTTCCAAAGAGGCAAGGGAAGGCATAGATTTTCTGCCTTTGACAGTGGAATATAAAGAAAAAACCTATGCCGCCGGAAAGATCCCGGGTGGTTTTTTCAAAAGAGAAGGCAGGCCGTCTGAAAGCGAAATTCTTACTTGCCGCTTGATAGACAGGCCGATACGCCCGCTTTTTCCTAAAGGCTTTGTTAATGAGATACAGGTTATGGGGCTGGTTCTTTCCAGTGACGGTGAAAATGACCCGGATATACTGGCGGTTATCGGCGCATCATCCGCTTTGTCTATTTCAGGGATTCCCTTCTTGGGCCCTATAGGCGCGGCGCGCGTAGGCCTTATAGATGATAATTTTATCATAAACCCGACATATAAGGAGTTGGAAAAAAGCGAGTTAGATTTGGTGGTAGCCGGTACTAAAACCGGTATTATTATGCTTGAAACACAAGCGAAGGAGTTAAGCGAGGAAAAAATTATTGAAGGCATAAAATTTGGACATAAACATATCCAGAGCATAATAGCTCTGCAGGAAGAGTTTAAGAAACGCCTCGGCAGGCCCCAAGGTGAATTTAGCCTAAAAAAGATAGATACTGCCCTTGTGGATGAGGTAAAAGAGCTTTCATATAATAAATTAATTGAAGTGTGTTCTATCCCAGATAAAGAAAAGAGGGAAGAGGAAATAAGCCTCCTTTCTAAATCGTTGGTGGAAAAGTTCGCTCAAGAGGCGCCGGAGGTAGCAGTCGGTGACGTGAAGCTCGCGCTTATCGAGTCGGAAAAGGAACAAGTCAGGAGATTTATATTAAAAGAGGGCAAGCGCGTAGACGGCAGGAATTATGAAGACATAAGGCCGATTAGCTGCGAGGTGGGAGTCCTGCCGCGCACGCACGGTTCAGGGCTTTTTACCAGGGGGCAGACTCAAGGTCTTGCCATAACTACATTGGGTACGGCCTCTGATGAGCAGATGATTGAGTCTTTGGAAGGAGAAACATCCAAATCATTTATGCTTCATTATAGTTTTCCTCCTTTCAGCGTAGGCGAGGTTAAGCCTGTGAGAGGCCCCGGCAGGCGCGAGATAGGGCATGGCGCGTTAGCAGAAAAAGCGCTTAAATTTTTAATGCCTTCGAAAGATGAATTTCCTTATACCGTAAGGGTGGTATCCGAAATACTTGAATCTAACGGTTCTTCAAGCATGGCGACCGTATGCGCTTCTGCCTTATCTTTAATGGATGCCGGAGTGCCCATAAGGGATATTGTAGCCGGTATCGCCATGGGCTTGGTAACCGAAAATGATAAGTATGCTATTCTTACTGACCTCAATGGCCTGGAGGATCATTTCGGCGATATGGATTTTAAAATAGCCGGAACCAAGGCAGGCATTTCTGCCGTGCAGTTGGATTTGAAAATAAGAGAGATTTCGTTTGAAATATTGGAGAAATCTATTATGCAGGCAAAGAAAGCTCGTTTTGTCATCCTGGACAAAATGAAGCAGGCAATTGACAAGCCCAGGGAGAATCTTTCGGAATTTGCCCCCCGTATTCATGTTTTGCAGATTGATCCGGAAAAAAGAGGTGAATTGATAGGCCCGGGAGGTAAAACTATCAGGAAGATAATTGAAGAAACCGGCGTTACCATTGATATAGAAGATGACGGCAGGGTACTGGTAAGTTCAGTAGACGCGCAGGCATCTGAAAGAGCCATAGAGAAGATAAAAGGGATAACCGCAGTGCCCGAGGTAGGTAAAATTTATAGCGGTGTAGTAAAACGTATTATGAATTTCGGAGCTTTTTGCGAAATATTGCCTAATAAAGAGGGGCTTGTGCATGTATCCGAGCTTTCCGACAAGTTCATAAAAGATCCAAATGAGGTGGTTAAGGTCGGAGATAAGATACAAGTAAAAGTTATAAAAATAGACGAGTTAGGTAGGGTAAATTTAAGTAAAAAGCAAGCTGAGAAATGAACCCCGCTCTCCTGTTTATTATTAGATAACTTAAGCTGTTAAGAAGAGATAGGGATTATTGTTATAAAAAAAGGAAGAGCGGGGTGAAAAAGAACGACCTACTGGATGAAATATTGGCAATAGCGATATTTGCCGGTGTAATTCTTATTTTAGCAAGCCTTTTTTCCTACCATAAAGAAGACCTGCCATTTTTAACTTCACATCCTAATATACCTCCTAAAAATCTTATTCGCGGCGCAGGCGCTTATCTTGCCTTTGGCCTGCTTTCAGTCGTCGGCTGGGCAAGTTATCTTTTGGCCCTTGTGTTGGCTTTCTTCGGTATAAGCAAGATGCGCCATAGGAAACATTTTTTTAATAGCGCTAAGATTGTGGCTTTTTGTATTTTGATTATATCTGTGAGCTCTTTACTCGGCCTTATATTTTCCGCAAAATCATTTGAGGCAGGAGGGGTGATAGGCGACAGGATAGCTCATTTTACCCGCCTTTATTTCGGCAATGTGGGCGCGTATGTAATAATGTTTACTTTTATGCTTTTGTCCGGCCTTTTGCTGGGTGAATTTTTATTATATCCGATACTGGTAGGTTTTTTTGATAAGCTGAACAAATCGTCGCGCGCGTTCAAAGAATCATTCGCCAACGGTTTTAAAAAACTAAGAAATATCGATTTAGGCAGAAAACCAAGAGAAATTAAAGTCAGGCAGCCTCTTAAGCAGTCGAAGCCGGCTATGGAGAAAAAGCCGGATATGCCTAAGCCGCAAAAACAGGCGCCTGTTGAAAGTTCTCATCCCCGGCTTTCTATCATAAACCGCGATAAAGAAAAAGTAAAACCCAAACAGGAAATTAAAGTTATTAAAACAGAAGACGAAAACTATCAGCTCCCTTCTTTAGATTTGCTGGAGGAGCCGCCGCTGATAAGTAAAGATAAAACTATAAAGGAGGATTTGACTGCCAACGCCAGAATCCTGGAGGAAACTTTATCCGATTTTGGTATCTCGGTACGTGTTACGGACATAGAGCGTGGCCCTGCAATAACACGCTATGAGCTTGAGCCGGCGCCCGGAGTTAAAGTTCAGAAAATCGTAGCCTTGTCGGATGATATCGCGCTTACGATGAAAGCGCAATCCGTTAGAATTGTTGCTCCTATACCGGGCAAGAGCCGGGTGGGCATTGAGGTTCCCAACGTGCAGATAGGCTCGGTATATTTTAAGGAGGTAATCCAATCCGGCGAATTCTTAAAGCCGTCTTCCAAGCTTATGCTGGCTTTAGGCAAGGATACGGCGGGAAAGCCCATAGTCGCCAACTTAGGGGAGATGCCGCATCTTTTGATAGCCGGAGCCACAGGCTCGGGAAAGACCGTATGTGTTAATTGTCTTATTATGTCTTTGTTGTACCGCCTTGCGCCGAATGAATTGAAGTTATTAATGATTGATCCAAAGATGGTGGAGCTGGCATGCTATAACGGCCTGCCGCATTTATTATCTCCGGTTGTTACCGATGCCAAGAGAGTATCTGCCGCGCTTAACTGGGTAGTATCTGAAATGGAAGAGCGCTACAGGATTTTAGCTAAAGAAGGGGTGCGTAATATAGAATCTTATAATTCGCGGGGCGCGGATAAACTTCCTTATATTATAGTGGTTGTAGATGAATTAGCCGATCTTATGGCGGTTGCGCAGAATCAGATTGAGAATGCCATAACCCGCCTTGCGCAGTTATCGCGTGCCGTAGGAATCCACCTTATATTAGCGACACAAAGGCCGTCTGTAGATGTAATTACCGGTGTAATTAAAGCGAATTTTCCCGCGCGTATTTCTTTTAAGGTTGCTTCCAAGGTAGATTCCCGCACCGTGCTTGATGCAAACGGAGCGGATAAGCTTTTGGGTAACGGAGATATGCTCTTTTTAAAACCCGGCCAGGCAAAATTAATCAGAATCCAGGGTGGATATTTGAAAGATTCGGAGATAGATCGCGTAGTCAGTTTTATAAAATCACAGAGCGAACCGGTATACAGCGAAGATATTCTCAGGGGGCAGGATAAAGCATCAGGAGCGTATGGCGATATAGAAAAAGATGAACTTTTTGATGATGCAGTGCGGGTTATTATGGAAAGCAATCAGGCGTCCGTTTCAATTTTGCAGAGGCGTATGCGGCTGGGTTATACTCGCGCCGCCCGGATTATTGACGCCATGGAACAGGAAGGCCTTGTAGGGCCGTATGAGGGCAGCAGGCCGCGTAAAATACTGGTTGATAGGAATGAATATCTTAAGAAAAATTTAGGGATCGGCGCGGAAGAATCAGGTGAATAATAACCGGTATTATATATGGAATATTTAGGTACGTTATTAAAACAGACACGCGAAAAAAAAGGCATAACTTTGGATTTAGCGCATCAGGCAACAAAAATATGCAAAGAAATCCTGATAGACATAGAATCGGATAGGATAAGTAAAATAAATCCCGTATATCTTAAGGGTTATCTTAAAATTTATTCGAAATATTTAAATCTTGATGCCGGGCAAATATTGGATGCCTATAGAAATATTTTTCCTTCCCAGGAAAAAAAAGCGGCAGGCGCGTTAGCTTCGGAGATTAGACAGAAACAACCCATGGCCTTGCCGCGCTTAAACGTAGGTGTTATATCCGCTGTATTTATAGGTGTTGTGATTATTTTTTCTTTTTCCGCGCTTGTAAAACATTTTGGCGCTAAAAACAAAGAAAGGCCCCCTGTCGAAGCTGTTGCGGATTCTAAGGCGTTAGAACCAAAGGCCGCAGCTAATGAGCCGGCTCAGGCCGGAATCATTGAGCATAAAAAAGCCCTAAGCGCCGACGGCATAAAATTAACCATAAAAGCAAAGGAAGCCACTTATGTTCAGGTTAAAGTTGATGGCATTTTGGTGTTCCAGAGGCGCCTGAAGAAAGATTAT
The DNA here is from genome assembly GCA_002796125.1 of Candidatus Ghiorseimicrobium undicola. Taxonomy (GTDB): domain Bacteria; phylum Omnitrophota; class Gorgyraeia; order Ghiorseimicrobiales; family Ghiorseimicrobiaceae; genus Ghiorseimicrobium; species Ghiorseimicrobium undicola. The sequence goes on along the minus strand of PCWA01000084.1, from coordinate 49,779 downwards.
GTGGAAAGCTGGTCTGCAAAAAATGAGATTGAATTATCTTTAGGCAGCGCCGGAAGCGTAGATTTAGAAGTAAACGGTAAAGCCCTTCCTCCCCTTGGTAAAAAGAAACAACCTATCAAAAGCATGGTTATCAGCAAAGACGGCTCTATTAAGATAAAGTAATATGTCCTCCAAAGTACATATTTTAACTTTAGGTTGCCCGCGCAATCTGGTGGATTCGCAAGCCATAGCCAATGCATTAAAGAAAAAATCCGTAAGATTTGTAGATAATATTAAAGACGCCGAGATACTCATTATAAATAGCTGTGCTTTTATAGAGGAGGCAAAAGAAGAGTCGATCGGTTTTATTCTGGATGCTATAGAGCTTAAAAAGAAGGGGAGCCTCAAAAAGATACTTGTTTACGGGTGTCTTGTTCAACGCTACTCTAAGGAACTCATAAAAGAATTTAAAGAGGTAGATGCTTTTATGGGGCGTATTGGGTTAGAGGGTATTTACGGCGATACCCTGTTGACTCCGTTTCATTATGCCTACCTTAAAATATGCGAAGGATGTTTTAATCATTGCAGTTTTTGCGTCATCCCTAAAATAAAAGGTAAGTTTATAAGCAGGAATGAAGAGGATATTCTAAATGAGGCGCGTATTCTGGATGAGAAAAACGTAAAAGAACTGAATATTATCGGACAAGATATTACCTGTTACGGCTTGGATAAAAATGATAACCTTGGCCTTTTGCGCCTGATCCGCAGAATTTTAAGCGAAACAAAAAATATAAGGTGGCTGCGCCTTCTCTATTTAAATCCATCGCGCATCAGTAACGAATTACTGGAGTTAATTAATAACGAAGAGAGAATCTGCAGCTATATTGATATGCCGATACAGCATATTAATGATAGAATCTTGAGACTTATGAACAGGCGTATAAGCAAACGGGATATTATTTCTTTGCTAAAACGCATAAGAAGAAAAATCCCCAACGCAGCCATACGTAGCGCGGTCATTGTAGGTTTTCCTTCAGAGACGGATAAAGAATTCGATGAGCTGCTTGATTTTATGGAACTGGCGCGTTTTGAAAGGCTTGGGGCGTTTATCTATTCCCGCGAAGAAGGCACGGCAGCTTATGATTTTTCGGGCCAAATCCCGTCAGCGCTCAAAAAAAAGCGTTTTGATATTTTAATGAGTAAGCAGCAAGAGATAGCCAAAGGGGTTAACCGGAAGTTAGTCGGAAGCACTATGGAGGTAATCATAGATGAAAAAGAAAAAGATAATATTTATCTTGCCAGGTCAAGGTTTGACGCGCCGGAAGTAGACGGCGCTGTTTTTATAAAATCAAAAGACCGGCTAAGGCCGGGGGATATAATGAGAGCTAAGATAAGCGAAGGATACGAATATGACCTTGTGGGAGAAAAAGCGGCTTCCTAATCAGTTGACGACTTTAAGAATAATACTCACTTTTATTTTTATGATATTTCTTTTTCTGGAGGGTTTGCTCCCCAGAATTAGCGCGTTTTTATTATTCACCTTGGCTTCTTTGACTGATCTCTACGACGGCAGGCTTGCCAGAAAATACAATATAGTTTCGGATTTCGGAAAGCTCATGGATCCAATCGCGGATAAGATATTGGTGCTGGGCGCTTTTATGGCTTTTGTGGGGATGCAGCTCATACCGGCATGGATGGTTATAATTATTGTCGCAAGGGAGTCATTTATTACCGGATTCCGGCTCATTGCCTTAAAACAAGGCAGGGTGCTTGCCGCCGAAGAAGCCGGTAAATACAAAACGGTTTCCCAGATGGTGACAATATTTGTAATATTGTTATTTTTGATAGCTAAAGAGCTTATGCTGGAACATTCAGCATGGAATAATGATATAGAGTTTTACAGCTATTGCGGCATAACTATTCTTATGGGTATTACTCTCAGCTTGACAGTGATTTCCGGGTTGTCTTTTATTTCAAGAAATAAAAACCTCATGAAATTATAATGAATTCCAAAGAAAAACTGATTAAATACTCGGCGATTTTTTTCGGCCTGGGGCATTTACCGGCTTCGGGGACTGCGGCAAGCATCGTTGCTTTAATAATTTATCTTTTTATCCGCGGCAATTATTTATGCTACATTCTTGCAACATTACTTTTTCTACTGGCGGCTTTTTTGGTTTCCGGCAAAGCCGAGAAGCTGTTAGGCAAAAAAGATTCTTCGCATATAGTCCTGGATGAAATGGCGGGGATGTTTATTGCATTTATGTTTCTGCCTTTTAAATGGGCTTATGTTGTTTCAGGATTTATTCTCTTCAGGTTTTTTGATATAGTAAAGGTATGGCCGATGAGAAAAGTCGAAGCTTTGGGAGGCAGCGCGGGTGTCGTTTTGGATGACGTGCTTGCCGCCCTATATACGAATGTTATTTTACAGCTGCTATCGGCAGCAAATATTTTAGGTTAATTTTACGGTATGGATAGGGGTATAGATTGATCCCGAAGGCGTAAGGGTGCTTTGAATAAGAGAGATTTTATTTGCTTCCAAGATTCCCGCCTTAAATTTAATATTTTTCTCAAGGCTTTCCTTTAATATTTGCATGTTTTTTGATGAGCGCACCCTTCCTATAGTGGCATGCGCATGAAAACGTTTTTTTTCTTTGGGAAAGCCCAATTTTTCTAATTCCTCATCTAGTATTTTAACCATATTTAAGATAATATTCTGATTATCATTTATAACATTTGATCCTATCCAGATTACGCGAGGAGATTTTAAACCGGGGAAGGCCCCCAAGCCGGATATTTCTAGGCTAAATTTTTTAAATCTTACCGCTAAATTATCAAGTATTTTTTTAATGGGTTCTAATTTTTCTTCACCGGTGTTCCCCAAGAATTTTAAGGTAAGATGGATATTTTCAGGTTTTACCCATTTGACATCGGCAGAGTTATGCTTTAGCTTATCCTCCAAGAAGTTAAGTTTATTCTGTAGTTCTTTGGAAAGTTCAATGGCGATAAAAGTACGCATTTTAAATATGATTACACAGATTTTAAAAATGATTACACGGATTGCTTGATTTCAGCTAATAGCAAATTTAGGGCGGCGTAGGCCGCCTGTTTTTTTATGGAAATTCTGTTTCCCTTAAAGAGGAACCTTTTGCAAATGTTTTTACTTTGCGAAGATAAGCTTATGTATACTAACCCTACTGGTTTTGTTTTGCTGGCGCCAGCCGGGCCTGCTATGCCGGTAATGCTTAAGCCTAATGAGGTGCCTGCAATAGCGCGGATATTTTTACTCATAGCCGTGGCTGTTTCTTTGGATACAGCACCTTTAGTTGTAAGGGTGCCTGAAGGCACTCTCAAGAGCGATGTTTTAAATTTATTATTATATGCTGTAATGCCTAGATAAAAAAATTTAGAGCTTCCCGGAATATTGGTTAGGAAATCGGAGAGCAGCCCGCCGGTACAGGATTCTGCCACAGCAATGGTTTTTTGTCTTTTTGTCATAATTTGCGCGATTTGCTTTTCTGCTTTCATGAAAATATTATAACATATTTTTATTGACCTAATATGTTTTTCTTGACTAATTTTATATTTGCGGTATAATTATTGAATCTTCGGGGCAGGGTGTAATTCCCGACTGGTAGTTGCGCAGCATGCGCACATCGGCGCTTCCTTTAACGCCGGATGAAAGCCTACGAGTCTTGCTAAAAAAGCAGGACAGAGCTGGTGCGATTCCAGAGCCAATAGTAAAGTCTAGATGAGAGAAGATAAAGCCATCGGTTTGGCATAAGCCAGAGGAATATTTTAGAGAGCTTTATTTGTTTAATCCCGAAGAGAATCTTCGGGATTTTTTTTTGAGGTAAACTATGCTTAACGCTATTCCGGAAATAATAGAAGATATAAAACAGGGTGGGATGGCTGTACTTATTGATGATGAAGACCGCGAAAATGAAGGAGATTTAATTATCGCGGCATCTTCAGTCAGGCCGGACGACATTAATTTTATGACTAAGCATGCCCGCGGCCTGATTTGTATTGCCATGGAAGAAGAGCGATTACATGAATTAAATCTTCACCCTATGCATTCTTCTTCCCACGCTCCTGATGCATATTCAACCGCCTGGATGATCTCGACCGATGCCAAACACGGGATTACCACAGGGATTTCCGCATACGACCGGGCTAAAACCATACAAACTTTAATCAACCCTAAAACAAAGCCGGAAGATTTATCACGTCCCGGGCATCTTTTTCCTTTAAAGGCAAGAAAGGGCGGTGTATTAGTAAGGGCCGGCCATACCGAGGCAAGCGTGGACCTGGCAAAGCTTGCCGGCCTCTATCCATCCGGGGTAATATGCGAAATCATGAATGATGACGGCACGATGGCGCGGACACCGCAATTAATAGAATTTGCCAAAAGATTTAATCTCAAAATCGGCACCATCGCTTCTTTAATAGAATACCGCAGAAAATCGGAAAAATTAATCGCGCATACGGCTGAAACCGTTCTGCCTACGGGATACGGTAATTTTAAACTTGTTGCTTATGAGTCCCTGATCGATAACAGCCATCATCTGGCATTGGTTATGGGAGAAGTCAAAGATAAAAAAGTTTTAGTCAGGGTACATTCCCAGTGTCTTACCGGTGATGTATTTGCTTCCCAAAGATGTGACTGCGGCCTGCAGTTGAAATATGCTATGCAGAAAATAAACGCGGAAGGATGCGGCGTTATTTTATACATGAACCAGGAAGGCAGAGGCATTGGCCTTGTAAATAAAATACGCGCGTATTCTTTGCAGGACAAAGGGCTGGATACGGTAGATGCCAATTACGCGTTAGGTTTGGCGGCTGATTTACGCGAGTATGGGATAGGCGCTCAAATGCTGGTAGATTTAGGCATACATGAAGTACGGCTTCTGACAAATAATCCCAGGAAGATAGTCGGCCTGGAGGGATACGGCATTAAAATTGCAGAGAGGGTGCCGATAGATATCAAGCCGAATCCGATAAATAAAAAGTACCTACAGACGAAGAAAGATAAGCTGGGGCATTTGTTGTGAGGGGTAGGGAGCGGTCGCGACCGTTCCCTGCAGAGGGCAATATGTTAAAAAATAGAAGGGGGGGTATATGGTAAAGACAATTTCAGGACAACTATTGGCAAAAGATAAAAAATTTGCTATAGTTATATCTCGTTTTAACGATTTTATTACCAAGGAGCTTTTAAGCGGGTGTTTGGATACGCTTTTAAGGCATGGCGCGAAAGAATCCGGCATTGAAGTTGTGTGGGTTCCGGGCTGTTTTGAAATACCTGTGGCGGCGGCAAAATTAACCAAATCAAAAGGATTTGATGCATTGATATGTTTGGGGGCGGTTATAAGAGGCGCGACGCCGCATTTTGAATATATCGCTTCAGAAGCAACCAAAGGGATAGCCAGTGTTTCTTTAAACAGCGGCCTTCCGGTTACATTCGGCATAATTACCGCCGACACCATTGAACAGGCCATTGAACGCGCCGGTACAAAAGACGGCAACAAAGGCGCGCAGGCCGCGCTTAATGCCATAGAAATGGCGAATGTGATGGAGTTGATTTGAGAAAGCGAACTCAGGCGCGTGAGTGCGCCTTAAAGATTCTTTATCAGGTTGATATAGCAGGGCAAAACCTAAAGGATGCAGTTGATAGCTTCTGGTTAAATTTTGAAGCCGACAGCGATAAAAGCCTGGTTGATTTTGTAGATATTTTAGTTAAAGGAGTTGCTGAGAATTTACAGGCGATAGATGCAAAAATCATATCTTTTGCCAAGAATTGGCAGATAAGCAGGATGGCGGTAATTGACAGAAATATTTTACGCCTGGCTACTTTTGAGCTTTTGTTTTTAGAAGATATCCCCCCCAAAGTTTCCATAAACGAAGCAATAGAGCTTGCCAAAAAGTACGGTGATAAAGATTCCGGAAAGTTCGTTAACGGCATTTTGGATAAGATTAAAAAAGAATCCCCTAAAGATAAATGAACTCTTTGGAAAGCGAGAACAGATTGAAATTCGCCGATCTTCATACCCATACTGTTTTTTCCGACGGTACTGATACCCCCGAGAGGATAGTAAAGGTTGCTAAATCCTGCGGGCTTTCAGCTATAGCCATATGCGACCATGATACCGTTGATGGAGTGTTACCGGTGACGAAAGAGGCAGGCGCCAGCGGTGTTGAGATAGTGCCTTCTTTGGAGCTAAGCGCCGAAGGAAATAATATCGAGGTGCATATTTTAGGTTTTTTTATTGATTACAATAACGGATACCTTATAGATAAGTTGGCAGAGATCCGCCAGGACAGGGTAGTTCGGATGCTGGAAATGGTAAAAAAACTTAATTCTTTAAATATTCCTATTGAAGCCGATAAAGTATTTGAGATAGCCGGTGCGGCAACTGTTGGCAGGATGCATCTGGCAAGGGCATTGCATTCTCAAGGATACGTTTCCAGTTTCTATGAAGCTTTTGATAAATATATAGGCGAAAATTGCCCTGCCTACGTATCCAGATTTAAACTTGATCCTAAAGGCGCAATAGAATTGATTTTAGAAGCAAAAGGAGTGCCGGTGCTTGCCCATCCGCATACTTTAAATAATGATGATTTAATAGGTGATTTTAGTCTCTTTGGATTAGGCGGGCTTGAGGTGTATTATCCTGAATATTCACCTTCGGCCATTGAACATTACCGGGCAATAGCCGATAAATTCGGTTTGATAAAAACAGGCGGTTCGGATTATCACGGTAGTATTAAGCCGCAGAATCCATTAGGAAAAGTAAAAGTCCCCTATTCTACGGTTGAACAATTAAAAGATGCTAAACCCAGTTAAAAAGGGGCCTGATTCATTTTATATGCGTAAGGCGCTTAGCCTTGCCTTAAAAGCTAAAGATCCGCGCCCTAATCCTTATGTCGGCGCAGTCGTCGTAAAAAACAATAAAATTATTGCTACAGGTTTTCACAAAAAAACAGGCGCAGCCCATGCGGAGATTGTTGCTTTAAATAAAGCCGCCGGACGGGTACAAGGCGCGACTTTATACATAACCCTTGAACCATGCAGTCATTTTGGGCGAACCCCGCCGTGTACTGATAAGATTATAGAAAGCGGAGTCAAAGAAGTCATCGTGGGGATGAGGGATCCGAATCCGTTAAATAACGGCAAAGGCATTAATTTATTGCGCAGGGCAGGGATTAAGGTAAAAACAGGTATCCGCCAAACTGAATGCCGGAAAATGAATAAAGTTTTTATGAAATATACCAGGCAAAAAATGCCTTATATTTGCGTTAAGGCTGGCCAAAGCCTTGATGGAAAGATTGCTACGCGTAATTTTAATTCTCAATGGATTACTGGGAAACCCGCGCGTGATTTTTCCCATAAATTGCGAAGCAATTTTGACGCGATTATGGTAGGGGTTAATACTATTTTAAAAGATAACCCCCGTCTTTCCGGTACAAGCAAGAATATAAAAATAATCGCGGATACCAAGCTTAAAATACCAATTAATTCAAATATTTTTATTGACGGTAAAATAATTATTGTAACGGCTAAGAAAATAACGGATAATAAAGCGGTAAAATTAATAAAAAAAGGCGCGCAGGTCATAACCGTAGAGCGAAAGTCGGGAAAAGTTCATCTGCGGCAGATGATGAGGGAGCTTGCGGCGCTAGAAATATCTAAGATATTGGTTGAGGGCGGAGGAGAATTAATCGGCTCATTGTTTGACGAAAAGCTTGTGGATTACGCGATGTTTTTTACCGCTCCAAAAATTATCGGAGGAAAAAATGCGGTTAGTTCGGTGTCCGGTAAAGGAGTCGGCGGCATAGATGAAGTTATAAAATTAAATAATATTGAAACGAAAAAAATCGGAGAAGATTTATTAATAGAGGGAGATGTAAAATTTTTACCGGCATAATCGAAGAATTAGGCGTGGTTAAGAAAATAAGCAGAAGAGGGGATTTTACTCTTTTGGAAGTAACGGCTAAAGCCGTCTTAGAAAATACAAAGCCAGGGGATAGCATCGCCGTAAACGGCGCCTGCCTTACCGTAATTAAAAAAGATAAAGATTATTTATCTTTTGAAGTTATGCAGGAGACAATGGATGTCAGCAATCTGGGGGAGCTGGGAATAAGCGATGCCGTAAACCTTGAGCGTTCGTTGAAAATAGGCGATAGGCTCTCTGGCCATTTTGTTTTGGGGCATATTGATGCAAAGGGTTTAATCCGCAAGAAAACCTTCACCGGCAATAATTTATGCTTTGAAATTACTATCCCAAAAGGTTTAAGCAAATATATCGCGCGCAAGGGCTCTATAGCCATTGACGGCATAAGCCTCACCGTGGTTGAGGTTCGGACAAGCGTATTTTCCGTATATATTATTCCCTACACTCTTAAAAATACAATTCTTAAGTACAAAAATACCGGTTCATTCGTAAACATAGAAGTAGATACCCTTGCCCGCTACGCGGCTTCAAATTCATGAAAAGAGACCTGATTAATACAAACGAATTGCCCTTAAATAACGCGCAGAAAGAGGCGGTGACTACTTTGGATGGCCCTGTTTTGGTGGTTGCAGGCGCCGGTACGGGTAAAACGCGCGTTATTGAATACCGTGTTTTAAATTTAGTGCTTAATAATGTTGAGCCGGAAAAAATTCTTCTTCTTACCTTTACTCGTAAGGCCGCCCGCTCAATGCTTGAGCGCGCATCCACGCATAATATAAAATGTAAAAAAGTAGATGGAGGGACTTTCCATTCTTTCGCTTACAAAGTAATACAGCGTTATCATAAAAAATTAGGCTTTAGTAAGGTATTTTCTTTTATTGACGAGTCGGATGCCGAGGAAGCGTTGTCGTTGCTGGCATCAAAGCTGGGTTTCCGCGACAAGAAAGAGCGTTTCCCCAAAAAAGATACTTTACGGGCAATTATAAGCATGTCATTTAACCGGTCGGAAAAAATCTTTGAAGTTATCGAGCGGGAATACGCGCAATTTTTAAATATTTACAGGGATATCGAAGAATTAAAAGATGCCTACATAAAATATAAAATAGAGCGGGGGCTGATTGATTATGACGACATGCTTCTCTATTTAAAAATTGCCCTGGAAGAAGAAACTATAAGGCGGGACCTTTCTTCTAAGTACAGATACATAATGGTAGATGAATTTCAGGATACAAATAAGATACAGGGGGAAATCGTATATCTTTTATCCAAAGAACACGAGAATGTTTTAGTGGTGGGCGATGACACCCAGAGCATATACAGCTTCAGGGGGGCGTATTATAAAAATATGTTTAATTTCCCCAAGCAGTTTAGGCATACCAAGATAATAACTTTAGAGGAAAATTATCGTTCTACTCAGCCGATATTGGATCTTGCCAACGGTATAATAGAAGAAGAACATCAAAAATATACCAAGGTTCTTTATGCTGTACGTAAAGGGTTGGATAAGCCGAAGCTTTTATTTTTCAGGGATGCCTACGATGAGGCTTCTTGGGTAGCCCGTCGGATTAAACAGCTTTACGATGAGGGGATGTCTTTAAACAGAATCGGCGTATTATACCGCTCTAATCATTTATCACTGCCGCTGCAGGTGGAGCTGGCTAAATTAAATATACCTTTTATAGTTTACGGCGGCATACGCTTTATTGAAACAGCGCACGTAAAGGATACTTTGGCTTTTTTAAGGATAGCTTACAATTTTCGCGATGATTTGTCATGGCACAGGGTTTTATCGTTTTTTGAAGGTATTGGGCCTGTTACGGCGGAGAAAGTTTTGGCACAATTGTTAAAGAGCGGTAATCTTAATCCGGACCTTGAATATTTTAAAAAGAAAAAATTTTACTCTGATTTAAAAAGCCTCTTAGACCTAATCGGCGTTATCAGTTCCGATAAGACTGTCTCTAACATGGTGGATGAGGCGGTAGATTTCTATTATCCATTTATGAAAAAAAAGTTTGATGATTATCAGAGAAGGGCGGATGATTTAAAGGTGCTTTCACAGATAGCCGAAGAATACAGAGATCTTTCGGAATTCCTGGCCGATTTTGTCGCTCTTGAGCCGCCGCAGCGCTCAATGTCTGAGATGGGCGCCAAGCAGGCCAATGATGAGCTGCCAGTTGTTTTATCCACTATCCATTCTGCCAAGGGCTTGGAATGGGAAAATGTTTTTATTATAGGTTTATGTGACGGCAGCCTGCCCGTAAGCTATGCCTTAGACGATGAAGAAGCGATTGAAGAAGAATGCCGGCTTCTTTATGTGGCAGTTACGCGCGCAAAAACAAATCTCTACCTGTCTATGCATAACGAATCGCATAACCACGGCATATCCACCTTTAATAAGCTTTCGCGCTTTTTAACCCCTACAAGTGTATTTTCTAAGCTGGATACGGATTTATCGCGCCTTTTACCTGACGCGGATGATAACCGCGATTATAACTACGATGATAATCCAGATGAAAATTGCCCCTCTTATACCAAATCTTCTTTTTACCGCCGGTTAAGAGAATATTGATTTGACCTGTTCCGACGCGGGGTCGGGATCGGTTCTAAACTAGAATTGGTTTAATATTATCCCTGCCGCGCTTGCCGCGGCATTTGAAGGGCCTAAAAGAAAAGAGGTTTCGCTTAGGCCCTTTTTTATTTGGGAGAGTTTTGTTTCATCGGACAAAATGCCTAAAACGGTTTCGGCAATTTTTTCCGGATTAGTGTTAAACTGGATAAATTCAGGGATGATTTTTTTACCCGCTACGATATTTACCATTCCGATATAGGGTAGTTTTACCTGTGGGCGGTAGAGTAAGTAATTAAGCAAATTCATTCTGTAAACTATCACAAAAGGTTTTTGCATTATAGCAGTTTCTAGTGTGGCTGTGCCTGAGCAGACCAGCGCAAAATCCGCGATATTTAAACAATCATAAGTCCTGCCTTCAATAATAGCGGCATCTATTTTAAAATTATCAATAATTTCTTTATAAATATTTAGTTCAACATTATGCGAGCGGGCGATAACGAATTGTAGATTAGGCATTTTCTGGTTGATGAGTTCGGCGCTTTTTGCCATTATGGGCAGAATATTTTTTACTTCGGATTTACGGGATCCCGGCAGGAGGGCTATAGTGGCTTTGTTTTCATAGAGTCCGCAGCGCTTCAGAAATTCATTTTTCTCTTGAATAGGTTTTACGATATCTAGTAGCGGATGGCCGACAAATTCCGCGTCCACGCCGTATTTCTTATAAAATTCCTTCTCAAATTTAAAAATCACAATTATTCTTGAGATATATTTTTTTATTGTTGCGATTCTTCCCGGACGCGATGCCCAGACCTGTGGGCTGATATAATATATGACCGGTATTTTTTTATTGATTGCTTTGGCAAGGCGCAGGTTAAAACCGGAAAAATCTAACAGTATTATCGCGTCAATTTTTTCTTCAGCAATTTTTTTTAAGATGAGCTTTTTTAAAGCGAAGAATTTTGGAAGTCTTCTTATAACGTCAAATATGCCCATTACCGAGATCCCGGCGATATCAAAGAATATTTCAGCGCCCGCTTTGCGCAAGAGCTCGCCGCCTATCGCGCTGATTTTGATTTCGGGGTTAAGTTTTTTCAAGCCTTCAGCTAAAAGGGAGGCGTTTAAATCACCGGACGGCTCGCCACAAACGACAATAATGTGTTTTGAGTATTGAGTATTGAGTATTGAGTTTATCTGCGCCATATTTGTTTCTGGATTTTTAAAGCAACGGCTAATGCTTCGCGGGCGACTTCGCCGGAAACCAGAGGCTCTTTTTTAGTGATAATGCAATCAATAAAAGCCGCAAGTTCTTTTTGTAGCGGCTGTTCTTTTTCTATAGGCAGGTCTTGTTTGATTATTTGAGAGGCCTCTTTTTTATACACCGATGCCTGGGCGTCTTTATAATCAAGCGATATATATGTGTTTTTTTGGAATATCCTGATTTTTCTCATTACTTCATCGGAAATCCTGCTCGCGGTTAAATTGGCGACGCAGCCGTTTTTAAAGGTGATTCTGGCGTTGGCAATGTCTTCAAATTTAGTGAGTACTTTTACTCCTACGGCTTCAATGTGTTTTATGCCTGAGTTTACCAGGCCGAGCACTATATCAATATCGTGTATCATTAGGTCTAACACTACGCCTACGTCAAGCGAGCGGTTGGGAAACGGGCTCAGCCGGTGGCATTCTATGAATTTCGCTTCTTTTATAATTTGGCGCGTGGCGGCAAACACAGAATTAAACCTCTCGACATGGCCTACTTGAAGGATAAGTTTCTTATGTTTTGCGGTTTTTATGAGAGAATCCGCCTGCCTGACATTAATGGTAAAAGGTTTTTCTATCAGCGTATGGATATTACTATTTAAAAAATCACGGCCTATTTTATAATGAAGCTCTGTGGGAACAGCAATACTTACGGCATCTACCTTGCCGAAAAGCTCCTGATGGCCGTAGTATGCCGCTACGCCGAAAGTTCTTGCCGCGCTATCTGCGCGCAGGCGGTCTATATCGCATATGCCGGTTAACTCCGTCCGGGGTATTTCTTTATATATGCGGGCATGTATTACGCCAAGCCTGCCTGCCCCGATAACCGCGACTTTAATTTTATCCATAGCTAAAATGATATCAGATGGTTATGCAAAAGTCAACTTAAGGTTGCGTATCCAGCAGGATACCGCTCAGGAAACTTTCCTTGACTATATAATAAGGCGGTGCTATAGTATAAAACTTATATTGTTATTTTAAGAGGGAAAGTTTAATTCTGGAGAGGGCTATTTCATGTTTTGCAATGAATATAAAAGATTGCTGAAATTCTTAAAGCCGCACCTTGGCATATTCGGCGCGGCTGTTGTTTGCATGGTTGTCTCAGCCTTGTTTGACGGGGTTTCATTAGGCATGCTTGTGCCTTTGTCCGATAAGGTTATGACAAATAAGCCGATAATAATTCCGGCTAAAATCCCCCCGTTCCTCAATGATTTCATAGGAAAAATAAACAACCTTGAACCGCTTGCTTTGCTTAATATAATGGTACCGATAGTATTGATTCTGCTGGTTCTTAAAGCAATATTCGGCTTCCTGCAGTCTTATTTAATGACTGACGTGGGCCAGAAAGTCATAAAAGATATACGCGGAAAGATATACGCTAAACTTCAGACGTTTTCTTTAGATTATTACAGTAAGAAGCGCAGCGGTGAACTCATTTCGCGGATTACCAATGATGTAAAAATGGTGGAAAATGCGCTTTCATACGGAATTTACGACTTGGTTTACCAGATGTTTCAGGTAATAGTTTTTGTAAGCGTCGCCTTTTTTATATATTTAAAGCTGGCGATTTTATCTTTCGTGGTGCTGCCTTTGATTATACTGCCGATATTAAAAGTAGGAAAGAAATTACGTAAAATATCCCTAAAATCGCAGGAAAAAATGGCGGATATAAATTCTTTATTATTTGAAACGATTTCCGGAGTGCGCATTGTTAAAGCTTTCGCCATGGAAGATTATGAACTGAATAAGTTTACCAGCCAGAACAGGGATTTTTATAAGCTTACGATGAAATCGGCCAAGCGGATGCTTTTACTCAGCCCGGGCACAGAGCTTGTGGGAGCGGCTGCCGGTTTGTTTGTTTTTTATTTTGCCGGCCAGGAAGTAATTAAGGGTGAGCTATCTTTCGGTGTCTTTGCTTTGTTTTTAGGTTCAATTTTATCTACAATCCGTCCGTTTAAAAAACTTAGCCAGGTAAACAGCTTATTGCAGCAGGCGCTCGCTGCCAACGGGCGTATTTATGAAGTGCTGGATACGGTTCCAATCATAACGGAAAAAAAAGACGCGCTGGAACTGGCCGGGATAAAAACAGGTGTTGAATTTGAGAACGTGTGGTTTAAGTATGAGGATAGGGATATTTTGAAAAATATAAGCTTAAAAGTAAAAAGCGGAGAAATCGCGGCTATTGTGGGGCCCTCAGGAGCAGGAAAAAGCACATTCCTTGATTTGCTTTTGCGTTTTTACGACCCATATAAAGGCAGGATTTTAATAGACGGCATAGATATAAAAGATTTAAAAATTTCCTCTTTGCGTAATAAAATAGGCATAGTAACTCAGGAAACCATTCTATTCAATGATAGCGTAAAAGCTAATATAGCTTACGGTAATATTAATTTGGGCATAGAAGCAATTGAACGGGCTGCCAGGCAGGCCTTCGCTCATGATTTCATTATGAACATGCCTGATAAATACGAGACGATAATAGGCGATAGGGGTTTTAAGCTTTCCGGAGGCGAGAAGCAAAGGATAGCTATCGCCCGGGCGATACTGAAGAATCCGCCTATTTTACTTTTAGATGAGGCGACTTCTCAGCTGGACTCGCATGCGGAAAAAATAGTACAGGAAGCCATAGATGTGCTGATGCGCGATAGGACGGTTTTTGTGGTAGCGCACAGGCTTTCCACCGTAAAGAACGTCTCAAAAATTGTTGTCGTAAGCGGCGGTGAGATAGTTGAATCCGGCAGGCACGAGGAATTACTCTCCCGTGACGGCCTGTATCGCAAGATGTACAGCCTGCAGAACGCGCAAGCCGAATAACAGTAAAAATTCTTGCAAGAAATTGAATTTATGTTAAAATATAACTTCAGAATTTTTATATAGATACAGTGCGAGGCACAGAAAATAACGATTAAAAAAGAATTATTATTGTTTATTCTTTCCGGGCTTATACGGCCAACAATTGCCGCTCTCGGCAATTTTAATAATCTACTGATAGCCAAGCATATTGTAGCGATTGAAAGGGGGAAAATAAGTTGTCAATGGAGTTAATTAAAAAGTTGCTGGAAGCTGGGGTTCATTTCGGGCATCAGACAAGGCGTTGGAATCCCAAAATGGAGAAGTATATCTTTGGTAAAAAAAGCGGTATACATATAATTGATTTAGAGAAGACTTCGGAGGCCATAAAACAGGCGCAGGATTTTTTTACCGATCTTGCGGCTGGCGGCGGAAGTGTTCTTTTTATAGGCACAAAACGGCAGGCCCGCGATGTAATAAAAAGCGAAGCTGAGAGGGCGGGCACGTTTTATATTACTCATCGCTGGCTGGGAGGATTGCTTACCAATTTCGAGACTGTAAAAAAGAGCATAAAGCGCTATAAAGATCTGGAAACCATGAAGACAGACGGGACCTTTTCTAAGTTCAAGAAAAAGGAGGTATTCCGCCTGGAGAAAGAAATGGAGAAGTTAAAAAAGAATTTTGAGGGTATTTTAAATATGGAACGCCTGCCTAAGGCGTTATTTATCATAGATGTCAAATCGGAAGAAATTGCTGTAAAAGAAGCAAGCAAATTGTCCATACCCATATGCGCCATCGTGGATACTAATTCTAATCCGGATAATATCTCTTACCCGATCCCGGGCAATGATGATGCTGTAAAATCCATTAAATTTATCACTGCTGTTGTGGCAGATAGTGTTATAGAGGGAAGGAAACGTTTCCTGGATTATTTGGGTAAGGAGCTGGTTAAGGAAGAAAAAGATAAGGCCCTTGGAAGCAGCGCGCCTGTGGAAGCAGAAGAAGAAACAGTAGAAGAATACGAAGAGAAAATTGAGCTTGAGGACAAGAAAGATACCCGTAGCCTGAAACCCAAAGGGCGCCTTAAGCCGCAAGAAGAAAAGCCGGGCAAGAGTGATGATACGAAACGGAGAGCAAAGAAATGAGTTTAAATGATTTAATAAAAGAGTTACGGCAGGCTACATCTGCCGGGGTTATTGATTGCAAGAAGGCGTTGGAGGAAGCCAAAGGCGATATGAAACGGGCTTTGGATCTGCTGCGCCAAAAAGGAGCGAAATTAGCGGCTAAGAAAGCAAGCAGAGCCGCCAGGCAGGGTAAGGTTGAATCTTATATACACGCGCAGGGTAAAATCGGGGTTTTAGTTGAGGTTAACTGCGAAACTGATTTCGTAGCCAAGAATGAAGAGTTTCAAAAGTTTGTAAAAGATGTGGCTATGCAGATAGCTGCCATGGACCCGAAATATATAAAGAAAGAAGAAATGCACCAGGATATTCCGGAAGAGGAAGCAAGGGAGCTTCATAAGCACATGTGTTTACTGGAGCAGTCGTTTATCAAAGACCAAAGCATGACAATTAACGATTATCTTGCTTCTCTTATCGGTAAAATAGGCGAGAATATAGTTATTCGCAGGTTTACCAGATATCAGCTGGGAGAATAAGATAAAGTTAGAATTTCAATATACCGGTTTTAAACTTTAAAAATGGGTTTATGAAAGCTAAATATAAAAGAATAGTATTAAAGCTTAGCGGAGAAGCCCTCCAGGGAGATAAGCACCACGGGATAGATCAGGGTATTTGTTTTTCTATTGCCAGGCAGATAAAAGACATAGTTGACTTAGGCGTAGAGGTTGCCTTGGTTGTGGGCGGCGGGAATATTTTTCGTGGGGGGACAGATTCAAAAATTTTTAATATGGATAGGTCGGTAGCAGACTATATGGGCATGCTTGCTACGGTTATAAACGGCCTTGCCTTGCAAGATACGCTAGAGAAGACAGGTGTTCCTACGCGGGTACAAACAGCTATCGCGATGCATCAAGTTGCCGAGCCCTACATAAAACGAAAAGCTATAAGACATTTGGAAAAAAAGCGCGTTGTAATATTTGTAGCCGGTACGGGCAATCCCTATTTTACTACCGATACTGCCGCGGCACTCAGGGCGATGGAGATACACGCAGATGCGATACTTAAAGCCACAAAAGTTGACGGGGTATATTCAGCTGATCCGTTAAAAGATAAGTCCGCGAAAAAATACGGCTCATTAAAATATATAGACGTTTTACGAAAAGGCCTTAAGGTCATGGATGCCACTTCGATAAGCTTATGCATGGATCATAATTTGCCCATAATTATATTTAATTTGACTAAAACCGGCAATATTAAGAAGGTCATTTTAGGGGATAGGGTAGGAACGGTTATTAAATAAGGGGGGAAAGCGAGGCGTATATGAGACTGAAGGAAACAATTCATAATGCGGAAGATAAGATGAAGAAAGCTTTGGAATCCACCAAGAGATATTTTAACGAAGTAAGGACAGGCCGTGCCACAGCCGCTTTAGTAGAAGGAATAAGAATTAATTATTATGATGCCCCTACCATGCTTAAACAGCTTGCTACCATTTCGGTGCCTGAGGCGCATCTTTTGACGATACAGCCATGGGATGTTTCCGTAATACCGGAAATAGAAAAAGAAGTGCTTAAATCAAATTTGGGCATTACGCCTTCTAATGATGGCAAGCTTATCCGCTTGTCTTTCCCGCCGTTATCTAGAGAGAGGCGTGAAGAATTGGCAAAAGTAGTTAAAAAAATGGCTGAGGACGGCAGGATTTCACTACGCACCATACGGCGCGACGCCAATGAAGCAATCAAAAAATTAGAGGCAGATAAAGTTATTTCTGAAGATGAGAGGTTTGCGGCCCAGGACAATATTCAAAAATTGACCGATAAATATATCGCCAGTATAGATGAAATTCTCGAAGAAAAAGAAAAAGAGTTATCCGGGTCTTGAGTAAGCGGGGAATTATTCTAAATTTTTAAGTTTATTAAAGAGCCACTAGCTCATCCGGTAGAGCACCACCCTTTTAAGGTGGGTGTGCCGCGTTCGAGTCGCGGGTGGCTCACATAAATTTTTGCTCTGCAAAAATTTGTAGAGCAATTGAGCAATAGAAATTAAAAAATAGATAATAAGTTTAATTGCGGTCTACTCAATTTTCTATTTTCAATGCGTTATGCGCTATTGACAAAATGGCGGATGGCGGAATTGGCATACGCGATTTTAAAAAATTTGCCGCGGTGGCGGAATTGGCATACGCGTTAGGCTTAGGACCTAATGTCCGCAAGGACTTGAGAGTTCAACTCTCTCTCGCGGCATTAGATGGTTGAAGCTGTATTGAATCTAAGGCGAATTTTACTGGAAAATCGAGATTAGAAATTAGGTGGCAATAAATTTTTGATTTGTCAGAATTTCTCTTTTTAATAATTTGCGGGAGTAGCTCAGTTGGTAGAGCACAACGTTGCCAACGTTGTTGTCGCGGGTTCGAAGCCCGTCTCCCGCTTTAAAATTAAGAATCTAAAATGCAGAATTAAAAGCATAATTCTACATTTTTCAGGGAGGAGCAATAATGAAGATTATGGATTTTCTTTCAAGTAAAGCGATAACAGCCAATATAAAATCCACGGATAAAAACAGTGTCATAAAAGAACTTGTAGATTTATTGATTAATAGCCAGGAAGTAGATAAAAAACATAAGAATAAGCTTATTGAATTATTGAAAAACAGGGAGGCATTAGGTTCTACCGCTATCGGACAGGGGGTTGGTATCCCTCACGCAAAAAGCGATTGCGTTAATAAGCTTATAGCCGCCATTGGCATCTCTAAACGTGGCGTAGATTTTGAATCGCTGGATGGAGAGTTGGTTTACATATTCTTTTTGCTTTTAGCTCCTCAGGATTCGGCCGGGCCTCATCTTAAGGCGCTTGCGCGTATTTCCCGCCTTTTAAAGGATAAATATTTCCGCGATAATTTAAAATCAGCGGAAGATGAAAAGGCAATTCTAAAAATTATACAACAAGAAGATGAAAAAAAAGTTTAGGGCGCTTTTCCGTAGTTATTTAACTTTGGTATTTTCTCCAGTAAGGCAGGGGATACGCAATACATTTTTAAAATGGCTTTTCCCAGGCATGGGAATAAAGCGTTGGGTTGTTTTATCTGCCATTGGCGTTATTCTGACTATTTTTGGCGCATCCCGCCTGGGGGCGGCAAGATTTTTTACGGAGAAATTAACTTTGGGGAAAACGACCGATACTTTAATTATTGCCTTGGGAATATATCTAATTTTTAGAGGCGTAAAAGAATTATTTGTTTTTATTATAAGATTATTTTTACCTCAGAAAGATAAAGGGGAAGGAAAAGGTTTAGTAGATATAATTTATGAAAAAAAATATTTAACGCACGGGCCAAAGATTACGGCTGTAGGCGGCGGGACCGGGCTGTCCACGCTTTTGCATGGGCTTAAGGAATATACAAACAATATATCTGCTATAGTGACGGTTGCCGATGACGGGGGAAGTTCGGGCAGGATAAGGCAGCAGTTTGGGATTCTGCCCCCAGGGGATATACGCAACTGTTTGGTTGCTTTGGCTGAAGCCGAACCTATGATGCGGGATTTATTCCAGTTTAGGTTTGAAGAAGGCTCTGAATTAGAGGGGCATAGTTTTGGAAATTTATTTATTACGGCAATGACCAGATTAACAGGGGATTTTGAGAAAGCGGTGAAGGAATCCAGTAAAATATTGGCAATCCGCGGGCAGGTTATTCCTTCCACCTTAAACAGGGTTAGTTTGGCGGCCAATTATAAGGACGGTACTCACGAAGAAGGCGAGGCGCAGATTCCTAAAAAAGGCGTTCCTATTAGAAACGTATTTTTAAAACCTTCCGATGTTAGGGCTACTCCCGAGGCAGTGAAAGCGATTCTTGAAGCCGAAATTATCATTTTGGGCCCGGGCAGCCTGTATACAAGCATAATACCGAATCTTTTAATTAAAGAGATTAAGGATGCGCTTGTCGCCTCCAGCGCTTTAAAAGTGTATGTATGTAATATTATGACCCAGCGTGGCGAAACAGACAATTATTCTGCCTTTGACCATTTAAATGCCGTAATTACACATTCAAAAGCGCGCATAGTTGATTATTGCATTATGAATACCGCTCCAATACCAGCGGATTTATTGGAAAAGTATAAAGAAGAAGAATCATTCGCTATAAAAAACGATTCTGAGAGGATTAGAAGGGCCGGCTTTAAGGTTATAGAAGATGATATGGCTGAGTTGGGGGATTTGGTTAGACATGATTCCAAAAAACTTGCTAAAATGATCATAGCCCTTGCCGAACAAAAATAAAAAAGTAATCTACGTACACCCCGCCCTTAGCGGAATGGGCGGGTGTTCGTAACCTACTACACCCCGCCCTTAATGGAATGGGCGGGTGTTCGTAACCTACGAATATGAAATCAGTAAAAAAAACAATTGTAGTTAAGAATAAGCAGGGTTTACACGCTAGGCCTGCGGCGCTTTTCGTGCAGATCGCCAATAAATTTGATTCCCAAATAACAGTATCGAGAGAAGGCGAAACTGTAAACGGCAAGTCTATTATGGGCATTCTTACCTTAGGCGCGACTAAGAATTCAGAAATTATTGTTGAGGCGGTAGGCCGCGATTGCCAAGAGGCAATTTTAGAACTGGAAAAGATTGTGAGCAATAATGAATGAAATATTAAAAGGTATCCCGGCTTCCAGCGGTATTTCTATAGGGCCGGTTCATATTTTGGGCAGGGAGGAAATCAGTGTTTCCAAAAGGAGCATTTCAGAAGCTGATATTGCCGGTGAAATCGTACGTTTTGAAGAAGCCCTGATACAGACACATAAGGAATTGATAGCTCTCCAGAAAAAGGTTTCTGCTGAGCTTAATCAGGAGCAGGCCCAGATATTTGACGCGCATCTTTTAGTCCTTGAGGATAGGATGCTTATTGAAGAAGTTATATCCCGCGTTAAAAAAGAAAAAGTTAACGTTGAATATATTTTTCATGAAGTTATCAAAAAATACATCAATGTTTTCTCCCGCATGGAGGATGAATATTTAAGGGAGCGCATAGCCGATATTAATGATGTTAGTAAAAGAGTAATGAGGATCCTTTGCGGGAAGAAGAAAAAAAGCTTGTCTGACTTTCAGGAGCCGGTTATCGTGGTCGCTCACGACCTTTCTCCTTCTGATACGGCCGCGATGCACCGTAAGAATATTATTGGGTTTGTAACAGATGTAGGAGGCAAGACTTCTCATACGGCGATTATGGCTAAATCATTTGAGATTCCCGCTGTCGTCGGCGTGGAAGTGGCAACTTCCAAGATAGGCGAAGACGACACGATAATTATTGACGGCATTTCCGGGGTAGTAATCATTAACCCGGACGAAAAAACAATCGCCCAATATAACCAGGCAAGACAAAAAATCAAGGCCCAGGATGAAGCGTTTATATCTTTAAAAAGCTTGTCTGCTCAGACGATAGACGGCAGGCTCGTAGAATTGGCGGCAAATATAGAGCTGCCGGAAGAAATACCTTTTGTCCTGGAGCATGGGGCGGAAGGAATAGGTTTATACAGGACAGAGTATTTTTATATGAACAGGCGGGATCTTCCTTCCGAGGAAGAGCATTATGAGGCGTATAAGTTTGTTGCGCAGAAGATGCAGCCTTATCCTGTTATTATCAGGACGCTGGATTTAGGGGGGGACAAATTTATTTCACAGCTGCAAGTACCGCGTGATATGCTTCCCTTTTTAGGCTGGCGGGCTATAAGATTTTGCCTTGCCCGCCCGGATATATTTAAAGTGCAGCTCAGGGCATTGTTACGCGCATCTATCCACGGCAAGATTAAGATAATGTATCCTATGATTTCCGGGGTTGAGGAAATGCGCCAGGCCAACCAGATGCTTGAAGACGTAAAAAATGAATTGCGCGCGAAGAAAATCGCTTTCGATGAAGATATGGAAGTCGGCGCGATGATTGAAGTTCCTTCAGCTGCGATAACCGCAGATTTAATTGCTAAAGAAGCTGACTTTTTTAGTATAGGAACCAATGACCTTATACAATATTCTATTGCTGTTGACAGGACTAATGAGAAAGTGGCTTATCTTTACGAGCCGTCTCATCCTGCGGTATTGCGCCTGATTAAGAATATAATAGACTCCGGGCATCGTAATAATATTTGGGTGGGGATGTGCGGAGAAATGTCCGGAGATCCGATGTTCGCTTTAATTCTTTTAGGTATGGGGCTGGATGAATTCAGTATGCCGTCAAGGATGATCTTGCCGATAAAACAATTAGTCCGTTGTATCAATATGGATGACGCGAGAAAAATAACAGAGGCGGCTTTGGATCTTTCTACCGGCAAGGAGGTCGATGAGTTCAGCAATAAAAAATTAAAAGAATTAGCCCCTGAGGTATATAAGATTATTGAGCAGTCATAGGGTTATGATAAATTTGTTTAAAAATTCCGGCTTAAGCGTCAGATTAGACTTAAACAGCTTAAAGCTGACATGCGCGGATGATGTTTTAAAGATTGAGCCGGATATACGCACCATCCAAGAGATGAAAGGCGTGCTCCTGGATAAAAAGATAGATGCGCCCCGGGAACTTTATTATATGTATCGGGGGTTATGCAAGTTAAAAGATAAAGAAAAAATTACCGCCAACCGCCTGCGATACGATATAACCATTATCAGAGGCGGCTTCCTTGGTGATGAATTTATCAAAACCAGCGGTCATTACCATAATCAGCATTATCCTGAAATTTATGAAGTTCTCTGGGGAGAAGCGTTATGCCTGATGCAAAAGCCGCAAAAAGATGATTTTTCTAAGATAGAAGATATCGTATTGGTTAAGGCTAAGGCGAAAGAGAAGATAATGGTTTTGCCTGATTATGGCCACATTCTGGTAAATCCTTCTGCGGATTTCCCTTTAGTGGTTGCTAATTGGATATCATCAGACTGCAGGCCGGATTATTCCCAATATAAACAGTCAAGAGGCGCGGCCTATTTTATCACCAATAACGAGGGAGAATTCCGATTTGTTAATAATGAATTTTTTAAACAATTGCCAAAAGTTAGAATTGTGCGCCCTAGATTGGATATGAAAGATTTGGGTTTATTGTTTGATATCCCATTATACGATACCATAGAGCAAAGTAATAAGTTAAGTTTTCTTAACGATCCGCATAGATATAATTATGATTCGTGTTTTATGGCAGATAAGGCAGAGTTAAAAGCCGCGATACCTTTATAGAGATATGAATAGCGGCACAGGGGAGGAATAGCGGAATGAAAGCATTAGTTTTAGCGGCGGGTTACGCAACAAGGCTGTATCCGCTTACAGAGAATACTCCTAAACCGCTGCTTAGGATAGCCGGCCGGCCGATAATTAATTATATAATTGATAATCTAAAATCAATCAAATTACTTGATGAGATATTTGTTGTGACTAATGATAAATTTTACGGACACTTCAAATCCTGGGCAAAAGATTTAGAGCAAAATAGTGATTTCAAAAAGAATGGATTGGTTATTACGGTTATAAATGACGGCACTAAAACTGAAAGTTCCCGCATAGGCGCTATAGGAGATATAGAATTTGTTATAAAAAATCAAAAACTTAAAAATGACCTTTTGATACTGGGAGGAGATAACCTTTTTACATGGGGCCTCGAAGATTTCATAAATTATTCTATAGGTCATAAGCCGCAGGTTACTATCGGCTTGTTTGATATTAAGAATTCCGCGCAGGCAGCAAAATACGGCGTAGTAGCCATAGATAATAAGGCTGAGGTGGTTGATTTTCAGGAAAAACCAAATATTCCGAACTCTACATTAGTTGCTATGTGCCTTTACTATTTGCCGGCAGAAAAATTAATGCTTATCCGCCAATATTTAACCCAGATGAAAAGCTTGGATAAGAAAGACGCCTCCGGTAATTATATAAAATGGCTTTATCCAAAAGAATCAGTTTTTGCTCATGTTTTCCGCGGTCATTGGTATGATATAGGAGATATAGATTCTTATAAAGATGCTGATAGCTTATTTACGCGTTTTCTAAGAATCGGGGCAAAAAAGAAATAACAAGTAAAATTACACAAAACAAGCATTGCTTAAAATGTGTAATCCGTGCTTAATAAAGCACTACTCACGGGAGGAATGAATGAAGAAAGCGCATTTACGGTTATTTAGTTCGGAATCGGTTACCGAGGGGCATCCGGATAAGGTCTGCGACCAGATTTCTGATGCGGTGCTTGATGATGTTTTAAAACAGGATCCCACAGGCAGAGTGGCCTGCGAAACATATATTACCATGGGCCTTACGATTGTCGGCGGTGAAATAACGACAACCGGCTACGTGGATGTTCAGAATTTAGTAAGAGGCGTTTTAAAGGACATAGGGTACACGCATCCCAAATACGGCTTGGATTATGAGACATGTTCGATACTAAATGCCATACATAACCAATCGCCGGATATCGCCCAGGGGGTTGATACCGGAGGAGCCGGAGATCAGGGAATGATGTTTGGTTATGCCTGTGATGAGACGCCGGAACTTATACCCTTGCCTATATATTTAGCGCATAGGCTTTCCGAGCGTCTTGCCCAGGTACGCAAGGAAGGTATTTTGGATTATCTTGGCCCGGACGGTAAAAGCCAGGTTACTGTAGTATACGAAAACAATAAGCCAAAAATGGTGGATTCGGTTGTTATCGCAAGCCAGCATACAGAGGATGTCCTGGACAGGTCAGGGCAGTTTATTACCCAAAAAGCGCGGCAGGAGATAATTGATAAAGTGGCCAAACCGGTATTGAAGGATTATCTAACAAAAGCTACCAAATACTATATAAACCAGACGGGTAAATTTGTTATTGGAGGGCCGCAGTCGGATACGGGCATGACCGGCAGAAAAATTATTGTTGATACCTATGGCGGAACGGTTTCTCATGGAGGAGGCGCTTTTTCCGGCAAGGACCCGACAAAAGTTGATAGGTCAGCCGCCTATATGGCCCGTTATATAGCCAAAAACATAGTTGCGGCAAAATTAGCCAAAACCTGTTCAATACAGCTGGCCTATGTTATAGGCAAGGCCGATCCGCTTTCGATAATGGTGGAAACTTACGGTACCAGCCATATATCGGAAGAAAAATTCATAAAACTAATCCGTAAGCATTTCCAGCTAACTCCTAAGGGAATAATTAGCAGCCTTGATTTGCTTAAGCCGAGGTATAAAAAAACAGCCGCCTACGGCCATTTTGGCAGAAGCGGCGAAGGTTTTACCTGGGAAAGGACGGATAAAGCGAAGATTTTAGCCAAAGAAGCGTAATAGAAATATAAAATTTAAAGTGTAAAATGTAAAACTATAATTCAAAAATCAAATTTAAATTTTTAATTTTGGTTTTGCATTTTTAATTTTAACCTTTTAATTTAACTAATAAAGGATTATATATGAAATATGATATTAAGGATATAAAATTAGCAAATAAGGGTAAACTGCGCATTGAATGGGCACGTCAGAATATGCCGGTGTTGGGATTTATTGAAGAGCGTTTTAGAAAAGAAAAACCTTTGAAGGGCGTTCGTCTTGCGGCATGCCTCCATGTAACTACGGAAACGGCAAATTTAATGAGCGCTTTAAAGGCAGGGGGGGCGGAGGTTTTTCTCTGCGCGTCTAACCCGCTCTCAACTCAGGACGATGTCGCCGCATCGCTAGTACGCGATTTAAAGATACCGGTTTTCTCCATAAAAGGAGAGGATAATAAAACTTATTATCAGCACATAAAAGCTGTTTTGGACGCCTCGCCGGATATTACCATGGATGATGGAGCGGATTTAGTTTCCATAATACATAAAGAAGGAAAATTAAATCCGTTGGGAGGCACGGAAGAAACGACTACCGGAGTAATCCGTCTGCGGGCAATGGAAAATGACGGCGTGCTTAAATATCCTATTATAGCCGTAAACGATGCTGAAACCAAACATTTATTTGATAACAGATACGGCACCGGTCAATCTACCCTTGATGGGATAATCCGCGCGACGAACCGTTTGATTGCCGGGTTATATGTCGTAATATGCGGCTACGGCTGGTGCGGCAAAGGTGCTGCCATGCGCGCTAAAGGCATGGGCGCAAAAGTAATAGTAGTCGAAATAGATCCCGTACGCGGACTTGAGGCGAATATGGATGGTTTTCAGGTTATGCCGATAGCCGATGCGGCAAAAAGCGGGGATATTTTTATTACCCTTACCGGAGACATAAATGTAATAAGACGTGAGCATTTTTTGAAAATGAAAAGCGGAGCAATCGTCGCGAATTCCGGGCATTTCAACGTAGAGCTTGATATAGAGGGGTTGAAAAAGATAAGTAAAAAGAGAAGAGTAATTCGTGATTTTGTCGAAGAATATACCCTTGCCGATGGAAGGGTTGTTTGCCTTCTTGGCGAAGGCCGCCTGATAAATTTGGCCGCTGCTGAAGGCCACCCAGCCCAGGTTATGGATATGTCTTTTGCTAATCAGGCGTTATCCGCAGAATATATAAAAAATAATTACAAAAGGCTGGAAAATAAAGTTTATAAAGTTCCCGAAGCGCTGGATAAGAATATCGCCAGGCTTAAATTAAAATCTCTAGGGATAAAGATTGATACGCTTACGCCTCAGCAGAAGAAATATCTGGCAAGCTGGCGGGAAGGCACATAGAGAATTAAAAAGTTAAAATGAAAAATTCAAAATTAAAAACGCCTATTAAAAAAATAGGGGTTTTGACTTCCGGCGGCGATGGCTCTGGCATGAATGCCGCAATAAGGAGCGTGGTGCGTTATGCATCGCATAACGGGTTGGAAGTGGCCGGTATTATGCGCGGCTATCAGGGCTTGATTGACGATGACATTATCTCTTTAAGTCATCGTTCGGTATCTAATGTTATAAATAAGGGCGGTACGCTTTTAAAAACCGCAAGATGCAAAGAGTTCTTTACTAGGGAAGGAAGAAAAAAAGCAGCCGCGACTGTAAAAAGGCATGGCATAGACGCGCTGGTTGTTATTGGCGGCAATGGTTCTTATCACGGCGCGCATCTTTTATTTTCCGAATGGAAAGTCCCCTGCGCCTGCATTCCCGGAACGATTGATAATGATATCAGGGGGACGGATGCGACTATTGGTTCTGATACAGCAGTTAACACTGCCCTTGATGCGATAGATAAGATACGCGATACCTGTACTTCCATGGAGCGGATTTTTGTTATAGAAGTCATGGGTAGGGATTGCGGGTTTATCGCCATAGAATCCGCTCTGGGCGGAGGCGCTGAAGATGTTTTAGTCCCCGAGCTGAAGTTTGATCTTAGGAAAATCTGTGAACGTATTAAAAAAGGAAGGTTAAAGGGAAAGATAAGCTGGATAATCATTGTGGCCGAAGGCGCGGCGAAGGCGCAGGCAATAGCAGCAAAAATCACTAAGATTACCAGGCTTGAAACCCGCGTGGTGGTATTGGGGCATATACAGAGAGGCGGGATACCTACGGCTAAAGACAGGATTTTAGCCACCCGGCTTGGCTCTGCCGCGGTAGATCTATTGCTCAACAACCAATATGACAAGGCCGCGGGAATAGTTAACGGTGAAATAAACGTTATACCGGTTAGAGAGGCAATTAAGAAAAAGGATTTAAAAGTAGATAATTTTTACCGTCTGATAAATATACTAACTTGAATAATTAATGAAGATCAATTCGTACTCATCCGCCTGTGGCGGATGTGCTCATTGAGTTGTAAAATATATCCCTTGCCTAAGCATCGGGTAAATTTATTCGAAATTTACCCGATAGGCTGCGGGATCAATTCGCGCAAATAACTTACGTCGCTCTTTCAGAGCTTCCGTAAGTTATGCGCTCATTGAGGAGGTATTAAGGTGGCAGGTAACAATATCGATGTTTTGGTAAAAAATCTGATTTTAGAAGGTGATATAAATAAAAAGAAAGATTATTTTTTAAAAATTTGGCAGGCGGCCAAAGATGCCGGGGTTTATCCGGCTTCTATCCATGATTTTTATAAAGCGCGAGGCAGAAATGAATTTTCAGGATTTACCGTCCCGGCGATTAATCTACGCGGCTTAACTTATATTTTGGCGCGTGCGATTATCAGGGTCGCCAAGAAAAATAATGCCGGAGCTTTTATATTTGAAATTGCCAAATCCGAAATGGGCTATACTGATCAGCGCCCGGTAGAATATTGCGGGGTTTGTTTAGCCGCTGCCGTAAAAGAGGGTTATAGAGGGCCTATATTCGTGCAGGCAGACCATACCCAAGTAAATCCCAAAAAATACAAAGAAAACCCCAAAAAAGAATTAGATGGCCTTAAGCTGTTAATCAAAGAAGCCGTTGATTCAGGTTTTTATAATATAGACATAGATTCTTCTACTTTGGTAGATTTAAGCAAGCCGGATAAAAAAGAAGAACAGCACTTAAATTATGAGTCGTGTGCTGAACTTACCAAATATATCCGGAGCATACAGCCAAAGGGTGTTACCGTATCAATAGGAGGAGAGATAGGCGAAGTAGGGACCGCAAACTCTACCCCGGAAGAATTAGAAGCTTTTATGTCTGGTTATAACGAGTTGACAGGCAGGCTTGATGGCATTAGCAAGGTAAGCGTTCAGACAGGTACTTCGCACGGAGGGGTGGTTTTGCCTGACGGCAGTATCGCCAAGGTTAAACTTGATTTTGAAACGTTAAGAACTCTATCGGAACTCGCGCGCGCAAAATACGGCATGGGCGGGGCGGTACAGCACGGGGCATCAACTTTGCCTGACGATGCTTTTGGTAAATTCCCGGAGGTTGAGACTCTGGAAGTGCATTTAGCAACTCAGTTCCAGAACATGATTTTTGAAAGCAGGCATTTTCCGGCAAGTCTAAGAGATAAGATATATTCATGGCTTAAGGAGAATCTGGCGTCTGAGAAAAAAGAGACAGAAACAGAAGACCAATTTATTTACAAAACGCGTAAAAAAGCGCTTGGGCCATTTAAAAAAGAACTTACGAATCTCGGCGATGATATACTTGAAAGAATAGGGAAAGAGCTGGAAGAAAAATTTGAATTTTTATTTAAAAAGCTCAACATTGCAGGCAGCAAAGATCTTATCGAAAGATATATTAAGCCCGTATATATAAAGCCGGATATCAACTCTCATTCCGGAGAGATAGACGCATCAGGGGCGGATTAATCCCGCCGAAGGCGGGATTAGCTCCGAAGCGCGCGCAGTAGATTTCTTCTCTTACGAGAAGAAATCTACAAGCGTTTACGCCAGGAGTAAGTTAGGCTTTCTGTTGAAAGCGGGATGATTAAGGAGCAAAAATATGCGTTCAGACAGGATTAAAAAAGGCATAGAGCGGGTTCCGCATCGCGCTCTTTTATATGCCACGGGGATCAGAAAAAAAACGCTTGATAAGCCGTTTATTTTAGTCGCGACATCTTATAACGATATAATTCCCGGCCATGTAGGCATGCGTGATTTGGAAAGGTTTATAGAGCGGGGAATTTGCGCTGCCGGAGGCGCGCCTTTCTTTGTGGGAATTCCCGGTATATGCGACGGTATTGCCATGGGCCATGCGGGCATGCATTATTCGCTTGCTTCCCGTGAGCTTATTGCCGATTCTCTTGAGACAGTGGTGCAGGCTCATGCCTTTGACGCGATGGTATGCCTTACGAATTGCGATAAAATTACTCCCGGTATGCTTATGGCATCGGCGCGGCTGAATATACCGACGATAGTCGTGACCGCCGGCCCTATGCTTTCCGGCCGCCTGATGCAGAAAAAACTTGCTTTTGTGCATGATACATTTGAAGCTTTGGCGCGCGCAAAAAAAGGCGAAATTTCTGAGAAAGAACTCAGTTGCCTTGAACAGGAAGCTTGTCCCGGCGCCGGTTCATGCCAAGGGTTATATACGGCAAATACCATGGCATGCGTTACCGAAAGCCTGGGAATGTCTTTGCCCGGCTGCGCTACCTCATTAGCTGTGCTTGCCAAGAAAAAAAGAATAGCCGAGGAATCAGGCGAAAAGATAGTGGAGCTTGTACATAATAACATAAAGCCGCGCGATATAATGACAAAAGCGGCTTTTGAAAATGCCATAATGGTTGATATGGCTTTAGGGGGTTCAACCAATACAGTTTTGCATATTAAGGCGATAGCTCATGAAGCAGGCATAGATTTACCGCTTGAAACATTTGATAAGTTAAGCAAGAAAGTTCCGAATATCTGCTGTATAGAGCCCGCCGGAGAACATATGATGGAAGATTTGGAGTATGCCGGGGGAATACCCGCGGTATTAAAAAGATTAGAAAATAAGCTACATAATGCCATGACATTAAGCGGCAAGACTATAAAAGAGATTGCCGATGAAGCTGTTATTGTTGATGATAATGTCATACGTAGGCAAGAGAATGCTTACCGTAAAGAAGGGGGCATAGCGGTATTATTCGGTAATCTTGCGCCTGATGGCGCAGTAGTAAAACAATCCGCCGTATCCGCTAAAATGATGAAATTCAAGGGGCGCGCCCGCGTTTACGATTCGGAAGAAGAGGCGATGAAGGATATACTGGGCGAAAATATCAAGAAAGGCGATTGTGTGGTTATCCGCTACGAGGGGCCAAAGGGCGGGCCTGGGATGCGTGAGATGCTGGCACCCACATCCGCGATTGTGGGTTTGGGATTAGCAGAGGACGTCGCCTTAATTACGGACGGTAGATTTTCCGGCGGGACAAAAGGCCCGTGCATCGGGCATATTTCTCCGGAGGCTGCAGCCGGCGGAATTATTGCTTTGGTAAAAGAAGGCGATGAAATAGAAATCGATATACCCAATAGGAAACTTAACCTGTTATTAAGCGAGGAAGAAATAAAGAAGCGCAGAAAAACCTTTAAAATAATTCCTCCTAAGATAACCGGCGGTTATCTCGCCCGTTATGCTAAAATGGTGACTTCGGCGAGTACGGGAGCGATTGTGGAATAAAATATCCCTTGCCTAAGCATCGGGTAAATCTCTTCGATATTTACCCGATAGGCTGCGGGATTAATTCGCCCATACAACTTACGTCGGCTTCGCCTCCGTAAGTTGTGGGCTCATTAAAATGACTGGCGCAGAGATATTCGTACAATCTTTAATTAAAGAAAATGTTGAGGTAATGTTTGGTTATCCGGGAGGGGTTGTCCTTCCTATATTCGATAAGCTTTATGACGCGAAGATAAGGTTTATTTTAACCAGACATGAACAGGCGGCAGCCCATGCCGCAGACGGTTATGCCCGCGTAACCGGAAAAACCGGCGTTTGCCTTGCTACAAGCGGCCCGGGAGCGACCAATCTTATTACGGGGATTGCGACGGCATACATGGATTCTATCCCCATGGTTGCTTTTACCGGGCAAGTTAAGACTACGTTAATAGGCAATGATGCTTTTCAGGAAGCGGATGTTACAGGCATAACACGGCCGATTACCAAGCATAATTATTTGGTAAAGGATGTAAAGCATTTGGCTTGTATCATAAAAGAGGCTTTTCATATCGCATCAACCGGCAGGCCCGGGCCGGTATTGATAGACTTGCCTGTTGATGTACAGAATGCTGAACATGATTTCGTCTATCCTGAAACTTGCCGCATCAGAAGTTACAATCCTACTTATTTTGGGCACCCCGGGCAGATTAAAAAAGCCGTAAAGCTAATCGCCAAATCGAAGCGCCCTATAATTTACGCAGGCGGAGGCATAATTATTTCCGGAGCGAATAATGAATTAAAAGAGCTGTCTGAGAAAATAAACGCTCCCGTGACGACGACCCTTATGGGTTTGGGAGGTTTTGATCAAAGAAATAATCTATCTTTAGGCATGCTCGGCATGCATGGTACGGCTTATGCCAACTATGCCATAATGGAATCAGATTTGATAATTGCCGTAGGAGCAAGGTTTGACGACAGGGTGACCGGGCGTATTGACGCTTTCGCGCCTCATGCGAAAATAATACATATAGATATAGACCCCTCTTCTATTAGTAAAAACGTAAAAGTTGATGTTCCCATAGTCGGGGATGCTAAAAATATTTTAAGCGAGCTAAATAAGCTGGTTAATCCGTGCGAGAGTAAGGATTGGTTAAAGCAGGTTTTTGATTGGAAAGAAAAACACCCGTTAAGTTATAAAAATGACGATAAAATACGGCCGCAATTTGTATTGGAGAAGATTTATGAATTAACCAAAGGAGATGCTATAATTACCACGGAAGTCGGCCAAAACCAAATGTGGGCGGCGCAGTGGTATAAATACAGCTTACCGCGTACTTTTATTTCAAGCGGAGGCTTGGGGACTATGGGTTACGGTTTTCCGGCCGCGATTGGAGCGCAAATCGGCAGGCCCGATAAATTGGTGTTTGATATAGCCGGGGACGGTTCTATTCAAATGAATATCCAGGAGTTGGCTACAGCCGTAAATAATAGGCTGCCGGTTAAGATAGCAATATTGAATAACGGATATCTGGGCATGGTTAGACAATGGCAGCAGTTATTTTATCACCGCAGATATTCTCAAACAAAACTTATTAATCCTGATTTTGTAAAGCTCGCTGAAAGCTATGGAGCGGTTGGTATCCGTGTTAGTAAAAAGGAAGAAGTGGCTGCAGCGATAAAGAAGGCGATATCGATAGATAACACTGTTTTGATTGATTTTATTGTCGAGCCGGAAGAAAATGTTTTTCCGATGGTGCCTGCCGGGGAGGCAATAAACAGAATGATGGGTGGAATGGCATGAAGCATACAATACAGGCGTTGGTGGAAAACAGGTTTGGAGTTTTGGCGCGTATTTCCGGGTTATTCAGCGCGCGCGGCTTTAATATTATATCTTTGGCCGTTGGAGAAACAGAAGACCCTTCTGTTTCGCGCATGACTTTGCTGGTTGACGCAAAAGACGAAAGAATTCTTGACCAGATAAAGAAACAGCTTAATAAATTAATAGATGTTATTACTGTCGTTGATTTAACGGGCAAGGATTTCTTTGACCGCGAACTCATGCTTTTTAAAGTTAATTTTACAAAAGAAAATAAAAAAGACATTGATAAATTAGCAAAGGAATTCGGCGCTAAAATTTTGGAAACTAAGGATTCTTACGCGGTTATTGAAATATGCAGCGATCAGCATACGGCCCTGAATTTCCTGAAAGAAATAAAGCCTTTCGGCATAAAGGAATTGGTTAGGACGGGCAGGATAGCGATTATAAAATAGTTCATAGTTAACTGTAAACTTTTCAACCGGGAGGAGAAAAGCAATGGCTTTAAAAATCTACTACGATAATGATGCGGATTTAAATTTATTAAAAGATAAGACAGTGGCGATTATCGGCTACGGAATTCAGGGCAGGGGCCAGAGCCTGTGCCTTCGCGACAGCGGTATTAATGTGGTGGTTTCTGAACTTTCCGGTACGCAAAATTTTAAACAGGCAGAAGAAGACGGGTTTAGCCCGGTATCTGCTCAAGAGGCGGCAATAAAAGCGGATATTATACAGGTTTTGACTCAAGATCATCTCCAGGCAAAAGTTTATAACGAATCCATCAAGCCTTATCTTAAAAAAGGAAAAGTTTTGGTTTTTTCCCACGGTTTCAATATTCGTTTTAAGCAGATTAAACCGCCTAAAAAAGTAGATGTGATTATGGTGGCGCCTAAAGGCCCGGGTGCATTGGTCAGGCGGATGTATGAGGAAGACAAGGGCGTGCCATGCCTTTTGGCTATTCATCAGGATGCAAGCGGTAATGCCAAAGCGGTTGCGCTTGCTTACGCCAAGGCAATAAAAGGTACAAAGGCGGGGGTAATAGAAACAACATTTGACGAAGAAACAGAAACGGATCTTTTCGGCGAACAGGCGGTTTTATGCGGCGGCGTAACCGAGCTTATCAAAGCAGGTTTTGATACTTTGATAGAGGCGGGATATCAGCCGGAAATCGCCTATTTTGAAGTTTTGCATGAATTAAAATTAATTACTGATTTAATTCAGGAAACCGGCATATCAGGCATGCGTAGGCGTGTTTCAAACACTGCATGTTATGGGGATTTAACCAGAGGACCGAGAATAATAACTCAAAAGACGAGAAAAGAAATGCAGAAGATGCTTCGCGAAATTAAAAACGGTAAATTTGCCCGCGAGTGGATTAATGAGAACGAACAGGGCAGGCCATTGTTTAATAAATTGATGGAAGAGGGCGATAAACACCCGATAGAGGAGGTAGGTAAGAGGCTGAGGGAGATGATGCCTTGGATAAATCACTAAATTCCCTTGCCTAAACATCAGGGTAAATTTCTTTGAAATTTACCCTGATAGGCTGCGGGACAATTCGGCCTTTACGGCCGAATTGGATGCCTTGGATGAAACGTTAGATTCCCTCGCCTGAATAAGGAGAACGGCTATGAGAAATAATAAAAAGCTTATCATTTTGCTCGGCGGCGTTATTATAATTTTAACAGCCGCTTTTTATTATCTGCGTTTATCCAAGCCGCCGGTTCAGGTGGAAAATCTTGCCGATTTAGCTCCTTCGGGAGGATTGATATATGTTGCCGCGGATGATTTAAAAAGCTCCTGGGATAAGATAAAAGGCACGGATGTTTACTCCGGCCTGGCGCAGCTTCTTATGTTTAAGGATAATGATACTTTTGGGAAAATAAAGGAGCAGGCAAATTGGCTTAGCGAAAAAGACCTGATGGATGTTTTAGGCAAGGAGGTTTTTTTATCTGTATATTCTGAAGATACCAAGTTTGAAAGGCCGGATGTTGATATCGTTCTCTTAAGCAGGATAGATAATTCGGTTGCGCTTAAAGAGTCGCTGGCAAAGATTAATTCCAAAATTCAGAAGGATAAACTAATTACAAGGAATAAATATAAAGGTTTCGATGTTTCTATTGTTAAGCATGAAGGTTTACGGCATGAGTTTGCCTATTCCATCATAGGCGATGTGCTTATAATAAGTAATGCCAGGGGCAGGCTGGAAAAAGCCATAGATTTAATAGGCGCAGATTCTGAGGGTAGTATTTCCAGCGATCCAGGATTTTTAAGAGTTAAAAGCAGGTTTTCCGGCAGCTGGCGCGCATGGCTATATTATGATGTGAGTAAATTTTATCAGCTGGCAAAAAACTTAAGCCAGGACATGAAAGCCATATATAAAGCTCAGGAGAAACTCACGCCGTTTAAGAATTATTTTTTAACGGTTGATTTTAATGAGGGTATTTATTTAAAAGGCTGGGCTTATCTAGATCTCGAGAGCATAGAGGACCCGGAGATAAAAACTATTTGGGAAGGCATAAACGATGCTAATCTGGAGGCGTTAAAATTTATCCCTTTAGATGTTGCTTTATTTTCCGGAGGAAATTACGGCCAGGCGAAATCATTGTTTGCCTATTTTAAAAAGAGTATGTCAGGCGTCATTAATGGGGCGGTGCTTAATAAGGCCGCAAGTAATGAAAAAATTAATGCGCAGGAGTATAGCCCGGATAAGATTATTGAGCAATTGAATTCATTCCTGGGTTTTGATTTGGAAAATGATTTCTTGCCTTTTTTAGGGAAAGATTACGGTTTTACTTTAGCCGGGTTTAAAGCCATAAGTATACCGCTTGCGCTAGAGCAAGGCAGGGCCGGGCCGATTAATTTAAATTTTCCGGAATTATTTGTTTATGCGGATACAAAAGACAAAGATAAGATAGATGTTTTATTGTCTGGACTTTGGCAAAGAATAGCTGATTTAGCCAATGCCCAGGCGAAACTTCAGGCGGGTGGCCAGGCAAAGCCAAGGGAACAAAAATTACCGGCCGTGCAGGAGGGGGCGGGGCCGGATACAGAAGAACAAAAAGTTCCGGATATGCTTATTTATACGGTTGATGACTATTCTGGCATTAGCATACATGGGTTAAAAATGCAGAATACCGGTACTTTACCGGCTATGTTTAGCGATGATGTTTTATCTCCCTCATACT
Source organism: Candidatus Ghiorseimicrobium undicola (assembly GCA_002796125.1). Classification (GTDB taxonomy): domain Bacteria; phylum Omnitrophota; class Gorgyraeia; order Ghiorseimicrobiales; family Ghiorseimicrobiaceae; genus Ghiorseimicrobium; species Ghiorseimicrobium undicola. Next base: position 14,180 of record PCWA01000084.1, on the reverse strand, counting down.
GTTTCCTGGGCAACTATTTGATAGTAGGTACTAATCAACCGCTTCTGAGAAAAATAATAAACGTGTATAATAAGAAATTATTAAGCCTGGTAGATAGCGTAAAATTTTCCCAGATTAGAACAAAATTGCATCCTGAGTTTAACGGGCTTTTTTATATTAATCCCAAGCAATACATTGAGCCGATGATAGCAATATTTAGTTCAATGAATAATTCTCTTGCGAATAATTTAAAAGAAAAAGAAATCAGGAAAAACATGCGGAATGCTGTTGATGTGTTAAATGTTTTAAAAGATGTTAATGTTATGGGCGCCAGTTCCATGTATGAGGATGGTTTTTTCGAATTTGATTTTTTTACCCCGGTTGAAGGGTTATAATCAAAATTACACAAAACAAGCAATGCTTGTTTTGTGTAATTGCTGAAAATATTATGGATAAAGTGATAATTTTTGACACAACATTAAGAGACGGTGAGCAGGCGCCCGGGGCAAGCCTTAATAAGGAAGAGAAAATTCAGATTGCAGGCGCCCTGAGTGAATTAGGCGTAGATGTAATTGAGGCAGGTTTTCCTGTTTCTTCAAAAGGGGATTTTCAGTCGGTTAAAAGCGTGGCTGCCGCCGTTAAAAAATCTTCCATATGCGGCCTGGCGCGCGCATTAAAAAAAGATATAGACGCGGCTTATGAGGCATTAAAGAAGGCGCATCGTCCGCGGATACATGTATTTCTTGCCACATCTAAGATACATATGAAATATAAATTAAAAAAAGCCAAAGATGAGATTGTCCGTCTTTCTTGCGATAGCGTTAAATATGCCTCTAAGCTGGTAGGCGATGTCGAGTTTTCTCCTGAGGATGCTTCTCGTACCGATCCAGAATTTTTATTCCGCGTGGTAGAGACAGTAATTAAGGCGGGCGCTAAAACCGTTAATATCCCCGATACTGTGGGATATTCAGAACCGCAGGAGTACGGTTCCTTAATAGCCGCAATAAAAAATAATGTGCCTAATATAAATAAGGCGGTTATATCGGTGCATTGCCATGATGACTTGGGGCTTGCTGTAGCCAATTCGCTCTCTGCCGTAAAAAATGGCGCCCGCCAAATTGAATGTACCATAAACGGCATAGGCGAGAGAGCAGGTAATGCCTCCCTGGAAGAAATAGTGATGGCTTTAAAAACCAGGCCGGATTTGTTTGGCGGGCTTTCTACCGCTATAAAGAGTGCCAGGATTTATAAAACCTCGCGCCTGGTAAGTAAGCTTACCGGTTTTACCGTTGCTCCCAACAAGGCAATCGTGGGGGCAAACGCTTTTAGGCATGAATCAGGTATCCATCAGGATGGAGTTTTGAAGAAGAGGAGTACTTACGAGATTATCAGCCCGCAGGATGTAGGGTTTTATGAAACAGGGCTTGTTTTAGGAAAGCATTCCGGCAGGCACGCGTTAAAAGAGAGGCTCAAGGCAATAGGGATAAAGTTAAGCGAGGTGCAGCTCGCGCGCGCTTTTGAGCTTTTTAAAAGCTTGGCCGACAAGAAAAAGCAGATTTTTGATGAAGACCTGATTGCCATAGTTGAAGATGAAATTAGGGTCAGTAGCCCTATTTGGCAGCTGGATGATTTCAGGATAAACAGCGGCTTTAGAGCAGTGCCTGAAGCCTGGGTAAGATTAAAAAGAAAAGGAAAAAATTTTCAGGCGGAATCTTCCGGTGATGGCCCTGTTGATGCCTGTTATAAGGCGATAGATAAGATTACCGGCCTTAAAGGCAGGCTGGTTGATTATTCCATACATTCCGTTACCGCAGGCAAAGACGCGCAAGGGGAAGTGGCTATTAAAATCCGCATAAAGAATGATATTATCAGCGCCAGGGCTGCTTCTACCGATATAATAGAAGCTTCAGCAAAAGCTTATATAAACGCGATAAACAAGTTTTCTTCGAAAGAGTTCCGCAATGAACCCCGCCCTTCCTAAGGGATGGGGCAGCATAAGAAAGGAAGAGCGGGGTGAACCAAAGATTAGTTGTTAGACTATGGCTGTTATTGGGTTTTCTCGCCACCTGCCTTATTTTTTTCTTCAGGGCAAATCTTAAGCAGGACTATATTGACCTCACAACAAACTTAAAAGTCAGAAGAGATAATCTTATCTACAGTGCTTTTCCCGACCGGACAGCATTTTACGGAATTGAAAATAAAAAGATTGAGTTAAAAGTAAAGCTGGCTCCGGTTTTTGATAATTTTACTGTTGATGAGTGGCAGGATTTTTGGCAGATTATTTATAAAATATATCCTGAGCTTTTCAGCCAGGGAGAAAGAATCCCTCCGTATAGTACCCAGCTTACCATAGATGAAATCAAAGAAGCGCTCGGCATGCGTTTTCCTTATCCTTTTACCTATTTTGATGACGGGCATTGGAAGCAGTTTTTTAAGATATTAAGAATTAAAAAGAAATAAATTAAGCTAAACCATTAGATAAAGATGGCCAGGAATAAAATATACGGATTAATCGGATACCCGGTGAAGCACAGCTTATCGGCACTAATGCATAACGCGGCATTCGCGCATTTAGGCATCAATGCAGAATACCGTTTGTTTGAAGTAAAGCCGGAAGAATTAATTAGTTTCCTGATGGAGCCGGATAAAGAATTTGAGGATGTTGAGGGTAGAAGCATTCGCGCAGGAGACATCTCGGGTTTTAATATTACTATTCCGTATAAAGTAAGAGCTAGGGAGATTTTGGAAGAAAAATTCTCCGTAGATAAGCTGACCAAAAAGGAAGATTTGCACTATGTTAGATTATCCGGAGCAGTTAATACCATCAGAAGAGATAAGCATATGTTGCGTTATTGGAACACGGATGCCCCGGGATTCCTAAAATCTCTGGATAGGGATTTGAAGTTTAAGACAAGCGGCAGGAGCGTAATGCTTATCGGCTGCGGAGGAGCAGGCCGGGCGATTATCGCAGCATTAACTTGGAAGCAGAGAGGAATTAAAAAAATATATGTAAATGATATTAATCAAGCGGCGATAGAAGCGGCGGAAAAACATTTTTCGCAATTTTTTTACCTAAAAGGAAAGTTGGAATTCATCAGAGATAATAGCCGGATATCCGAAAAGATAACATCTTGCCAGCTATTGGTTAACGCTACGCCTACCGGGATGAAAGACGCTGATCCATCGCCGATAGATAAGAGTTTGCTGCATAAAGAATTATATGTCTATGATGTGGTCTATAATAGAAAGACGCAATTAATTAAAGATGCCCAATCTTTAGGGTTGCCTGCTAAGGCTGGGGATGGTATGCTGTTATATCAGGGGGTGGATGCTTTTGCATTGTGGCTAGGCAAGAGCCTGTCCGTTGACACAATTGATATAATGCGCGGGGCATTAAATACGGCGTTGAATAAAAAATAGTTATGGTGCCAAGTTTTGCCGAAGCCAAAGATAATCTTGCTGAGCTTTGTACAACTAATGGTAATGGTAAAAATTCCGCAAAACATAAGCGAAATATTGACTACCTTAATGCTATTGGTAAAGTAAAAGTCAATAAGGAGGTTGAAAATATGCCAGCTGATGATTTTAAAGAAAAGCGGAAATTTTCCCGCCTCAATTTGTCAGTGCTCGTAGATTATAAGATTGTGCATAAAGATTCGTCCGAATCAGGCAATACTAAAAACATCAGCGCCGGAGGTATCTGCCTTATAGTTTATGAGGATATAGAAATCGGCTCGCAATTAAAACTGAATATTTATTTGCCTGAGCAGGATTTTCCTTTGCTTGCTGAAGGCCGGGTTGTCTGGAAGGATGATTTTATCGTTGGGGATGACAATCGCATTAGATTTGAAGTAGGTATTGAGTTTATAAAGATTGATGAAAGAGACCGCCAGGTAATAGCCAATTACGTATTCGGCGCGCGAAACAATCTTTCCGCCTGATTTACTCAGAGCGGATAAAAAGTTAATTCGGGGAGGATAAGGATGCTTGATGATGCTTCTAAAAGAGAGCGCAGAAAATTTCCGCGCCATTACGCGGTTGTTGCTGATTATAAGCTGGCAAACAGCGAAGCGGTGAAAGCAAGCCAGGTTAAAAACATCAGCGCCGGAGGTATCTGCCTTATAGTTTATGAGGATATAGAAATCGGCTCGCAGGTGGAATTAAAAATTTATCTGCCCGGCAGCTCTTTGCCGATTTTAGCTTGGGCGAAGACGCTCTGGAAAAATGAGTTTAAGGTTGAATCGGAAACTAGAAAAAGGTTTGATATAGGATTTGAATTCTTAAAAATTGAAGAGCTGGACAGGCAGAAAATCGCTCAATATGTAAATTCTTCTTCTAATTCATGAGTATTTTTATATTTATTTTTGGTTCTATCGTGGGTAGTTTCCTGAATGTTTGCATATACCGTATGCCCAAGGCGGAATCAATTGTAATGCCCGGCTCGAGGTGCCCATGCTGCAATAATAAAATTCAGTGGTATGATAATATCCCTTTGGTAAGTTATATTTTACTGCGCGCCAGATGCAGATATTGCAATATGAGTATTCCTGCCAGGTATTTTATCGTGGAATTGATAACAGCCTCAGTTTTTTTGGGTCTGTTTAGATACTACGGGTTAACGGCAGATTTTTTTATATACGCGCTATTCTTCAGCCTGCTTTTGATAGCCAGCTTCGTTGATATTAAATACCGTATTATTCCCGATGAGGTCTCTCTCGGCGGGTTGGCCTTAGGCTTAATTTTGAGTTTTATTTTTCCCGAAATGCAGGATGGGGTTGTTTCGCGGATAGAAGGCATATTCTATTCTTTTATTGGGGCGTTATCCGCCAGCCTGCTTACTTACCTTATTGGATTAATAGGGACGCTGTTGTTTAGAAAAGATGCTATGGGTTTCGGCGACGTTAAGCTGATGGCGGCAATTGGCGCCTTTTTAGGGTGGAAATTGGCAATAGTCGCTTTTTTTATTGCGCCGTTTTTCGGAGCCATATTCGGGATTATAGTTTTAATTCAAAAGAAAGGCCATTTGATTCCCTATGGTCCATTTTTGTCTTTGGGAGCCGTATTATCGCTTTTTTATGGAAACGCGATAATTAAATTGTTATTTTACGGATATTAAAAAAGGGGTTGCTATGTTAAGATTTTTAACCGCGGGCGAATCTCACGGTAAAGGTTTAGTAGCTATTTTAGAAGGGATGGTTTCCGGATTAAACCTTGATGTCAAAAAAATAGATTTAGAGCTTATTCGCAGGCAGGGCGGCGCAGGGCGCGGCGGCAGAATGAAAATAGAAAGGGATAGGGCGGAGATTCTCTCCGGCGTAAAAGGGAATAAAACTATAGGCAGCCCCATCGCGGTTTTAATAAAAAATAAGGATTATAAAATAGAAAAACTACCGGCTGTTTATTCTCCCCGGCCGGGGCATGCTGATTTGGCAGGTGTTCTTAAGTATGGTTTTGATGATATAAGGTGTGTTTTGGAGCGTGCGTCCGCCCGTGAAACTGCCGCGCGCACGGCGGTAGGGGCAATATGCAAAATGTTGCTTGCGGAGTTTAAAATAAAAATAAATAGCAGTATTTGCCAGATCGGCGGTGTTTATAATTATTCGGACATAAAGCGTAAAATTAATGAAGCGAAAAAAAACAAAGATACTTTAGGCGGAGTATTTGAAGTTAGGGCATTCAATCTGCCTATAGGGCTAGGCTCTTATGTTCATTGTGACAGGCGTCTTGATGGGCGGCTTTCTGCGGCAGTAATGTCAATACCGGCAGTTAAAGCGGTTGAGATCGGATTGGGCTTTGGCTATGCCGGTCAGTTTGGATCAGGCGTCCATGATGCCATATATTATGATAAAAAACATAATTTTTACCGCAAAACTAATAATGCGGGCGGGTTAGAAGGCGGCGTGACTAACGGCCAGCCGCTCGTAATCCGTGCCTGCATGAAACCAATATCAACGGTAGGCAACGCGCTTCCTTCCGTAAATATGCTAAATAAAAAAGCCTCCAAAGCAGCTGTTGAGCGTTATGATACATGCGCGGTAGAAGCATGTTCTGTAGTTGCCGAGGCGGTAATTGCCTTTGAATTAGCCAATGCTTTCTTGGAGAAATTCGGCTCGGACAGCCTTAAAGAGTTGAGCACTAACTATAGTAATTATATTAAAAAAGACAGGTAATAAATAGTTGTGCCGTATCATCCTAAATTAGGCCTTTAATAATAATGATTTCCATTATTATTCCCACATACAATGAAGAAGCAGCCACAAAAGCAGTTCTCGAAAATATTTCATTAAACAAGAACATAGAAGTTATTGTGGTAGATGGAGGAAGCCCCGATAATACTATTAAAATTGCCGGCGCCTATCCCGTTGCAATAATAAAATCAGAAAAGAACAGGGCCGGGCAGATGAATAAAGGTGGAGAGTCTGCTCAAGGCGAGATATTATTATTCCTACATGCTGATTGTGCATTGGAAGCTGGCGCACTGGAGGCGGCCGAACGGGCTATTGCTAAAGGTTTTATCGGCGGGGCTTTTTCCCAGCGCATAAATTCTGGTAAGCTTATTTACCGGTTAATAGAGTCTTCCGGTAACCTACGGGCAGGGATTTTTAAAATATTTTATGGCGATCAGGCTGTTTTTGTGCGCAAGGATATTTTTTTAAAACTCGGCGGTTTTGACAAGGTGGATTTATTTGAGGATGTTTTATTTTCGAGAAAACTCAAAAGGCAGGGGAGGTTATGCCTTTTGAATAAAAGGGTTTTTTCTTCGCCCAGGCGCTGGGAACGCCAGGGCATATTAAAAACCACCTTTATAAACTGGCTGTTAGGCCTGGGTTTTATCTTAGGTTTTTCTACTGTTGCCTTAAAGAAATTTTATTATGATTTAAGATAGAAAAACAAAAAATCTGAAAGGAAGGATGAAATGGATAATACAAAAATTACGCAACTGGCAAATTTTGGCCAAAGCGCCTGGCTTGATTATATAAGCCGCTCTTTAATTGAGACTAAGAAATTAGAGGAATTAATCGGCTTAGGGCTAAGGGGATTAACTTCCAACCCGGCGATCTTTGAAAAAGCCATAAATTCAGGAAGCGACTATGATCAGGCGATCTATAATCTTTGCAGGTCAGGCAAGTCGGCTTTTGAGATTTATGATTGTTTAACTATTCAAGATATCCGGGATGCGGCGGATATCTTTATGCCTGTTTTTAAAGATACAGGAGGCCTTGACGGGTATGTCAGCTTGGAAATCAATCCTAAATTGGCATATGATAAAGGCCAGACCATAGAAGAGGGGAAAAGACTGCAGAGAGAAGTCGCCCGGCCAAATTTAATGTTAAAGGTTCCTGCTACCGAAGAAGGTTTTAGCGCAATTGAAGAATTGACTGCCTGCGGAATGAATGTTAACGCAACGCTTATATTTTCACTTAAGCAATATGTGAATACTGCCAACGCTTATATCAGGGGCATAAATAGATACTTAAAGAGCAATTCAGACGCAAACAAGATACGCTCTGTTGCTTCCTGTTTTGTCAGCCGTATTGATACAGTTATTGATGACAGGTTAGACGAATTAGCAAGAGATAAGCCTGCCGGGAGTGATAAGGATAATTTACTAAAGCTTAAGGGTAAGGCAGCGGTTTCAAATTGCGCGTTTATTTATAAAAATTATTCTGAAATATTCTCTTCCGCGCAATTTAAAAATATCTCTCTCAAGGGCGCTAACCCGCAAAGAGTTTTATGGGCCTCTACCAGTACCAAAAACCCTGCTTATCGCGACATCAAATACGTAATAGAGCTTATTGCCAAAAATACGGTAAATACTCTGCCGCAGAATACACTGGAAGCGTTTTTAGGGCACGGCAGTGTTAAAGAAGCATTGACTTCTGATGTTTTCTGTGCCGATAATATAATCAGCGCTCTGGAGAAGGCAGGTATCGGAATAAATGATGTGTGCGCTGATTTGCTTAGAGGCGGCCTGGCCGCATTTGAAAAATCCTTTGACGCGCTCTTAAGCGCGATTGAGGCGAAGAAAGAGCGGCTGTGCGTAATAGCAAACTAATAAGAATCAATAATGCGCCATGAAAATTTTGATATTATAGTTATCGGCGGCGGGGCAGGAGGTTTATTCGCCGTAAGCGTTGCCAGCGCCCTCGGAGCCAAAGCCTGCCTTATTGAAAAAACCAGGCTTGGCGGAGACTGCACCTGGTTTGGCTGTGTACCCTCCAAGGCACTCCTTAAGTCAGCGCATGTGGCTAATTTAATCAATAGGTTTGAATTATTCGGGCTGAATTTATCTAAGGGTATAAAATTGGATACGGCAGGGGTTATGCCGCACGTACGGGATATAGTCCATGAGGTGTCCACACATCACCCTAATGAGCTCTTTGAGAAAAGAGGGATTAAGGTAGTTATTGGGCCTGTGAAATTCATAAATCAAAATACCGTTGAAGTTAATAATCAAAAATTTAGCGCTAAAAAATTTATAATCTGCACTGGTTCCCATCCTGCTATACCGCCGATAGAAGGGCTGGATAAGGCAGGATATCTTACCAACGAGAATATCTTTGATTTGGATGTTTTGCCGAAAAGCCTGATAGTTTTGGGAGGTGGGCCGATTGGTATCGAGCTATCTCAGGCCTTAAACAGGTTAGGGGTTAAAGTACATGTTGTCGAAATGCTGGAGAGGATATTATTCCGCGAAGATAAAGAGATAGCGTCAGTTTTAGAAAATTCTTTGAAGCAAGAAGGTGTAGAAATATTGGCAGGTAAAAAGGCGGTAAAAGTATATAAAAAGGATAACTTAGTCACGGTTATTATTGAGAGTGGTGATGGGAGGAGAGAGGAAATATCTGCGGAAAATATTTTAGTAGCCGTGGGCCGGGCCCCTAATTTAGAAGGATTATCTTTAGACAAGGCCAATGTTAAGCATGACAAAAAAGGCCTGATTGTAAATAAATACCTTCAGACAACCAATAAAAATATTTTTGCCTGCGGCGATATAGCAGGCCCTTATCAATTCAGCCATGTGGCGGCTTATCAGGCGGGTATATGCGTGCGTAACGCGCTTTTTAGGCGCATCGCCTGGCAGAGAGTAAGCTATGATAATATTGTATGGGCAACATTTACAGATCCTGAGGTTGCGCATTTAGGCTTGATACAAGAAGAGGCGCAAAAAAAATACCGCGGTATCAAAATATATAAATCTGAATACGGCGTATCGGACCGCGCGGTTACGGACTCGGAAAAAAACGGCTTGATTAAAATTATAACCGATAAAAAAGGATACATATTAGGCGCCCATATTACAGGCAGTTCTGCTTCTGAGATTATGCAAGGCCTGCTTATTGCCAAATCCTTCAACATAAAGCTATCCAAGATAGCAGAAGTACTTTTTATATACCCGACGCTTTCTGAGATTGTCAAGAAAACCGCGGCTAAGCCGTTAATAGCTATGGCTGATAATCCGTTGATAAAATTCGTCCTTAATATAATAAAGAAAAGATAAGGAGAAAGCGCATGAAGCCAATAAAAAGTCTTTGGTTTAGATTTGCGCTTATTTTATCAGTTTTGTTTTGCGTATTTTTTTTACTCCGTTTTCTTAATATAGATTTTTCCAATATTTCCGAAGAAGAATTCAGGCGCCACGTAGAATCGCTGGGGGCATGGGGTCCGGTTGTTTATATAGCGGTATATTTATTGCGCCCATTGATATTTTTTCCTGCCGGGGTTTTATCGGCTGCCGCTGGAGTAGTCTGGGGGGCGGCTTTAGGGTTTTTATACGTTCAAATTGCCGCCAATATTTCTTCCACGGTTGAGTTTTTCTTAGCCAGATATTTTGCCAGGGAACTACTCCGCAAGTATTTTAAAGGAAGAATTGCCCGCCTTGATGAAAAAATAGAAAAACACGGGTTTTTAACTGTTTTTTTAATCAGGCTCATCCCTAATGTTGCTTGGGATATACAGAATTTAAGCTTGGGCCTGACCCGTGTTAAGTTCCGCGATTATTTTTTTGCCACATTGCTCGGCATAATGCCGGTATCTTTTGCATTCGTCTTTTTTGGCTCATCTCTTATAAAGGTTTTATTTAACCCGAAAAATTTCTGGGTGATAGGTGTTGCGATTTTATTGTTCGCGGGCGTGTTTTATCTTCAAAAATATCTTCAAAAGAAGAAATTGAAGAATAAAATTTGATAAATACGCAGGAGGAATAAATGAATGCCTTCTTATCAACTATGGAAAAATACGATTTGGATTATAGCTCATTATTAAGAAGAGACAAGCTTGCTACCTTGCAGGTAAATATGGGCAATCTTTGTAACCAGAGCTGCCTGCATTGCCATGTCGGGGCTTCTCCGGGCGGGGCGAAGATAATGCCAAGAAAAATCGTGGATGATGTCCTGTCTTTTCTTTCACGGCACAAAATAAAAACGCTGGATATCACCGGAGGCGCTCCCGAGCTCAACCCAAATTTTGATTATTTTGTTGCCTCGGCCCGTCCATTGGCCGATGAGGTTATAGTGCGCTCGAACTTGACGGTTCTATTTGAGGAAGGCAAAAAGCACCTGCCGGACTTTTTTAAGAAATACCGGGTTCATCTTATTTGTTCCCTTCCTTGTTATTTAAAAGAAAATATTGATTATCAAAGAGGCGAGGGGGTATTTGATAAGAGCATAGCCGCGTTGCAGGTTTTAAATAAGGCGGGGTTTGCCTTGGAAAAGGGGCTTAGCCTGGACTTGGTATATAACCCTAAAGGGGCGTATCTGCCGCCTGAGCAGGAAAAATTGGAAAAAGATTATAAACATATGTTAAGAGGAAAATACGGCATAGAATTTAGCCGGCTTATTACCATTACCAATGTGCCCATAAACCGGTTCAAAGATTATCTTAATTTAAACGGAGAATATGAAAACTATTTTAAATTACTGAAAGAAAGTTTTAATCCCAAAGTTTTGGATAATATTATGTGCCGTTCTTTTTTAAGCGTAGGTTTTGACGGCAAGATTTATGATTGTGATTTTAACCAGGCCCTCGGCCTTACTTTAAAGGATGATACCGGGAAACAGTTGACTATCGATAGGCTTGATCCGGCCAGCTTAGAAGGTAAAGAGATTATAATTGATGAGCATTGCCTGTCCTGTGCCGCAGGGAGCGGCTCAAGCTGTCAGGGAGCGATAGAAAAATCAGAAGAGGGAGTTTATTCTAAAATAAAGAAATACTACGGCCAACTCTTAAAAAGCACGAAAGATTTGAAAACCAGCGCTTGTTGTTTAGGCGATTCTCTGCCTAAACAGCATAAAGAAATAATTTCTATGATCGATCCTGAGATAGTTTCCAAATTTTATGGCTGCGGCTCTCCTATTCCTCCGTTATTAGAAGGAAAAACTATTTTGGATTTAGGCTGTGGTTCCGGGCGCGATGTATATTTAGCTTCATTTCTAGCAGGCGAAGAAGGAAAAGTAATAGGCGTGGATATGACTGACGAGCAGATTGATACCGCGAAAAAATACCAAAAGAAGCAGGCTGATAAATTCGGGTTTAAGAAAGTAAATACCGAATTTAAGAAGGGATATATTGAGAATTTAGCGGCTATTGATATAAGAGATAATTCTATGGATGTGGTGATATCCAATTGTGTAATAAATCTCTCTCCGGATAAAGAAAAGGTATTTAGTGAGATATTCAGGGTGCTAAAACCCGGAGGAGAGCTTTATTTTTCCGATGTGTTTTCAAGCGCGCGACTGAGGGAAGAATTAAAAAATGACTCTGTTATTTATGGCGAATGCCTGGGGGGAGCTTTATATATAGAGGATTTTAGGCGCCTCCTTAGCAAGGTAGGCTGTCCGGATTACCGCGTTGTCAGCAAGCGAAAGCTCGATATTAATAATGAAGAAATTAAATCAAGAACAGGCATAATAGATTTTTATTCTGTCACTATTCGCGCTTTCAAGCTGCAAGATTTAGAAGATATTTGCGAGGATTACGGGCAGACAGCTGTGTATCTGGGCACCATTGACGGATACCCGCATAAATTTGAATTAGACAGCCGGCATATTTTTGTTACAGGAAAACCAATGCTTGTCTGCGGCAATACCGCTTCCATGCTTTCCAATACCCGCCATAACAAGCATTTTAAGGTAACGGGGGACAGGCGGATACATTATGGCCAATTCACTTGTGTCCCTTCAGATTCGCCGCTTGATTCAACAGCCGGTTCTTGTTGTTAAATATATATGCTTGCTAACCATGCATCAAAAGATAATGTTTTAATGATTTTTGCTAAATATCCCATGCCGGGATTTGTTAAAACGCGCCTTGCTAAATCAATAGGCAGGAAGAACGCAGCTTCATTGTATAAATTATTTGTTGAGGCGATTATTGCTTTAACTGAAGATGATAAATACGCTCGGATAGTATATTTTATGCCTCAGAATAGAAAAGAGCAATTCATTAATTGGCTGGGCGCAGACATAAAGTTTGCCGCTCAATGCGGCAATAGCCTCGGGCAGAGGATGTTTAATGCCTTTAAAGACACTTTTAAAAAGGGGGCAAAGAAAGTTATCGCAATAGGTACGGACAGCCCGTTTATAGATAATGAGCTTATTATTAATGCGTTTGATAAACTGAATTCCAGCCAATGTGTTATCGGACCGTCTTTAGACGGAGGGTATTATTTACTTGGGACGAGCCGGTTTATGCCGCATATTTTTAAAAATATTGCTTGGGGTAGCGATACAGTAGCTAAAGCGACAGAAGATTTATTAAAGCGTAAAGGCGTTAAATATGCCTTATTAGGCCGTGGTTTTGATGTTGATAATACAGCCGATTTGGTTTTACTTAATTATTTGTTCCAAACCAGGTTTGGAACAGGTTAGAAGGTTTTATGGCAGGCGAGAGAGAATTGATTTTGAAGGCCAGGGCTGGGGATAAGGATGCTTTCTCTGAATTAGTAAAAACATACCAGGAGAGAATATTTTTTACCGCTTTGCGCCTGATGCGAAATACCGAAGATGCCAAAGAGGTAACTCAGGATGCTTTTATTTGCGCCTATCGGGCGATTAAAGGTTTCCGCCTGCGCGCGACGTTTTATACCTGGATTTGGCGTATCGCGCTTAATTTATGTTACCGCCGTCTCAAGAGCGCGACTTATAGGAATAGATTTAGGACTTTTTCTATGGACGCGCCGATTCAGACGGAAGGCGGGAATTATTTAAAAGATTTTGCTTCTCAGTCTCCCGGGCCTTATCAGGAGGTTTTATCGCGGGAAAATGTGGCGTTAATTCAAAAGGCGCTGGTTAGTTTAAAGCCGAAATTTTATCAGGCCCTGGTATTGTTTGTATTAGAGGGGTTTTCATACCAGGAGATAGCCAGGATTCAGCATTGCTCAATAGGCACGGTAATGTCGCGCCTGTCGCGTGGCCGCGCGCAGCTGGAAAAAATTCTGGAAAAATATGGAATAAATTTAGCTTGAGCTGTATCTAAACTAACGGGGGCAAGAAATGAATAAGGTAGACAGATATTTAAAAGGTGCTTTTAGCGATATGCCGCATCCAGGGCCGGTAGATATATCACAAAATGTGCTTAACTGCCTGCCGAAGCGCGAATTCGGCATTTTTAGCGACCCTTTCGCGCGTAATTTTATCTTGAGCGTTGGCGCGGTGTTAATATTGAGCGGTGTTTCCGTAGCTGTAGTTGGCAGGTTTGAAAAGCCGGCTGTAGCGCCGAAGGCTCCCTATCATGAGCTTGTGCCTGAGCGGAATGAACCGGAAAAAGAAGCCGGGCAAGCCTCTCAACCAGTCCGTCCGCGGGGTATTCTCTGGTGGAGGGAGCTGAGGCAGGATGAGTAACCTGTTCCAAACCTGGTTTGGAACAGAACAGGCTTGATTCTAACCTAACAACTTAACCAAGAGGCGCATGATGAAAGATATATTCTTATCTATGTGTAAAATAAAGAGTTATAAGGAGTGCCTCCATTTATTTTTGATTTTGGCGGCGGGTTGCTTCTTTTTGGCAGTGCTGGCGCCTGGGCTTGAGGCGGCGACATTTAATGACGCGGCCAGCGGCAACTGGAACGACGGCGCTACTTGGGGCAATGCTTCGCCGGGGGTTGAAGGAACAGATTATCCCGGTGCCGGCGATGACGTTACCATTGATTCGCATACCGTTACCTTAGCCGCGGACGCGGCATGCGATGATATTACCATTTC
>PCWA01000045.1 GCA_002796125.1 Candidatus Ghiorseimicrobium undicola | reverse complement strand
TTTCTGCGCGCCGAAAGGGAAGTAAGATTAAAGTTGCGGGGAATCTCTGAGATTTCGGCAGGGATATTAAAAACCGTAAATTTTAAGGAAGTAGCTGATAGACGCAGGAAGAATTTTTTATTTTTACATCAAAGGTTGAGAAAACTCAATAATTTTAGCTTTACCTTGCCGGTAAAAAGCGTGCCTTTATGCTACCCATTTTTCCCTCAAAAAGCGATTAATAAAAAAATTTTGCATAAAAGCGGTATTTTTGTCCCGACTTACTGGAAGATGCCGAAAACGATAAGGCTGCCGGAATTTGAAGCGGCTTTTATACGCGGTTTACTTCCGCTGCCGATTGATCAGCGCTATGGTATAAGCGAGATGGCCTTTATGGCAGGCAAAATCCGCCGATTATTAACTTAAAAGAGGTGTGGGATGCCGGAAAAAAGAAAAATTTGTGTCTTTATCGGAAATAGGCCCGCAATATTACAGGAAATCATGCGCATAAAGGAATTGCAATTGGCGCATGTTTTTATCCTTAAGAATAGTTTTCTTTACAAAAACCGTCATGAAATCCCCTGCCGTTACACGGTGTTTGGTAAAAAAGATAAAGAAAAGGTGGTTTCAGGCATCTCGCGTTTAAATTTTGACATATTGATATCCAATGGATGCCCTTTTGTGTTTCCCGGATCCATAATATCCCGTCCGGGTAAAATTTTCTTAAATATCCATCCGTCATATTTGCCTTATTTTCGCGGCATGCATCCCGTAAACGGTATTTTATTAAGAGGTTTTCCTTATGCCGGGGCAACCATGCATTTTATTAGCGATGGCATAGATACCGGGAATATAATTCATAGGGAAAAATTTCGCCTTAGCGCCGATATCGATGCCGGCTTGCTTTATCGCCTTGTTTTTACGCTTGAAGGAAAGGTTTTTGCGGCAGGGATGCGTAAATTAATCCGTTCGCGCTTCCGTTATAAAGGGCTAAGACAAAAGCGCCTGCAAGGTGATTATTATACACGTTCTTTAAAGGATATGCGCTTAAGCCTTGCGATGTCCAGCAAGGAAATGCTTTCAAGGATAAGGGCATTTGGAGTAGGCGGCCAAGGTGCGCGCTGTCGCCTCAACGGCATGGACTTTAGCATATTCGAAGCTGAGGCGATACATAATGAATATCTAATGCGTAATTTTTCACGTGCTAAGGCAGGGGAGATATTGCTGGAATATGAAGGGAAAATCCTTTTCAAGACAAAAGACGGGATAATAAAAATTAAGCGTTTTTTACGCAATCATTCAGGGAGCTAAGACAATGAGGAAAAAAAGATTTATGCTTTTTGGCAAAGATGTATCGAACGATTCTCCAGGAGAGGCCTTAGTTATCGCCGAGGCAGGGATTAACCATGACGGTAATTTCAAAAAGGCCCTTAAATTAGTTGATGTTGCTATTGTGGCGAAGGCAGACGCGGTTAAGTTCCAGACTTTTATACCAGCCGAGGTTATTTCTAGGCAGGCGATCTCATCTTCTTATATAAAAGAAGGGAGCCATAAAGGTGAAAACTTTTTGGATTTAGCCAAGAGGCTCGAAATAACTTTTGATAAACAGGAGGATATTTTTAATTATTGCAAAAAAAATAAAATAAAGTTCTTATCTACCCCCTTTGATGAGAAGTCGCTTGATTTTTTGGTTGATCTTGGGGTCGAGGCGATAAAAATTGCCTCCGGGGATTTGACAAATTTTCCTTTTTTAGAAAAAGTTTCACGGACGCGTCTACCGGTAATTTTATCTACAGGCATGGCATCTTATGCGGAGATTAAAGAGGCGTATAAATTACTTTTGAAAAATAGGGCAAGGCGGATTATCCTTATGCACTGTGTTTCTTGGTACCCATCTCGTATTAAAGATATGAATATCAGGGTAATAGATACGCTGCATAAAATGTCCGGCCTTCCTGTTGGGCTTTCTGACCATTCTTTGGGTATAGCGGTTCCTTTAGCCGCAAGGGCGAAAGGTGTTAAGATATTTGAAAAACATTTTACGCTTAATACCGCTGATTTCGGGCCTGACCACAAAGCTTCTCTTAGTCCCGAAGATTTGAAAAACATGGTAAAGGGGATAAGGGAGGTGGGGGCATGCCTTGGTAACGGCACAAAGCGGATTATGCCGATTGAGCTTAAGCAGAGGTTGGTTCATCGGCGTAGCCTGGTCGCCGCAAGAGATATCGCATCCGGAGAAATACTGAAATCCGAGATGCTTAAATTAAAGCGTCCGGGGACAGGGATAGCTCCTAAATATCTTGATAGGGTTATCGGTAAAAAAACTGCCGTGGACATTGCCCAAGACGAAGTTATCTGTTGGAATATGCTGCGTTAAGGATTAAGAAGAATCGTAACGCCTAAAAGGAGCGTCAGTTGGATAAAATGATAACTAAAAAGAAAAAACAAAAGATTGTAATTATTGGGGCGCGGATTGACGGCCATGCCGGAGTGGTTTTGGATGCTCTTCAGTCAATCGGCGGCTATAAGGTAATAGGTTTTATTGATAATGCCCGTAATTTACAGGATTCTTTAATCAACGGGATACCGGTTTTGGGCTTAACGGATGATTTGGGCAGGATGAAAATAAACGCTGATTACGTGCATATTGCGATAGGTGATAACGCTGCCAGAGGCAGGCTTTTTAACCTTCTTAAGAAAAGGAACCTTAAAATAGCCACGATTATTCATCCCTCGGCTACGGTTAGCAAGCGCGCGGTTATCGGCGAAGGAAGTTTTATCGGCGCGCGCGCGGTGATAGGAAATAACGTTATTATTGATAAGGTAAACATTATTAATACCGGCGCGATTGTCGAACATGATACAAAGCTTGGTTTTTCTGTTTATTTTGGCCAGGGGGCAAAGACTGAGGCGAGGGTAAAAATTGATGATTTTTGTTTTATTGGGTTAGGGGCGGCTGTTTTACCGGATATACATATCGGCTCTGCCGCATTAATAGGGCCGGGGGCGATTGTAGACAAAGATCTGCCGGAAAAATCCACGGTTATTAAATACGGAGAAAAAAAACATACTAAAAATATCTACGTTGAGGCTAACCCCGACGTTTCCATAGCCGATAAGATATATGTGGCTCAGCCAACGCTCCCGGATTACCCTTTATTAGATGGAAGATTCAGAGATATTGCCAAGAGTTTGCTTTTATCAAATTTCGCGAAATACTCAAAAGAACTAGAGGCTGAATTGAGAAAAAGGCTGTCCGTGAAGGCGGCATTAACCTTTCCGAATGCCACAAGCGCTTTGATGTTGGTTTTAAAGGCTATGAACCTAACTGGTGAGGTGATATTGCCCAGTTTTACTTTTTCCGCTACGGGCCATGCAGTGGTCTGGAATGGGCTTATGCCGGTGTTTGCCGATATCGACCCCGATACTTTTAATATCAGCCCGGAAGATGTAGAACGTAAGATTACCGCAAAAACCTCCGCGATCTTGGCAGTGCATATATTCGGTAATCCTGCTGATGTTGAAAAGCTTGAGGCAATCGCAAAAAAACATAATTTAAAGTTAATTTTTGATTCCGCGCATGCGTTAGGTTCAAGGTATAAAGATAAGCCAATAGGTTCATTTGGAGATGCGGAATGTTTTTCATTTTCCGGAACCAAGGTTATTACTTCCGCAGAAGGCGGAGCCGTAACCTCAAATGATAAAAAATTTATGGAAAAGCTAAGCCTTGGGAGAAATTACGGCTCAGGCAGTAATTATGACTGCCAGTTTATCGGCCTTAACGGTAAAATGTCTGAATTCCATGCCGCGATTGCCTTGGAGGGTATGCCTTTATTGGATAAATTTGTGCGCATGCGTAATGATTTAGTCAATCTTTACCGGAAAAGGTTGTCGGAGATTCCCGGCATAATCTTCCAGCACATTAAAGATGGGCGCGTAAGCACCTTTAAGGATTTTTCCATTGTAATTAACAGGCGTAAGTTTGGGATGGGCCGTGATGAATTGGCAGAGCGTCTTTCCGCAGAAGGGATATTTACTAAAAAATATTTTCATCCCCCTTTACATAAGATGGCCGCCTATAGGGCAATAAAACATAGGGCAGAAAAGTTAAGCAATACAGAATTTTTGTCGAATAATATACTTTGTCTTCCTATTTATTCTCATATGACTGTCGATACCTTGGAGAAGATATGCTACGCTATTTATCGCGTGAGAAAGCCCAACAAACATTGATTTCTAATTGATGCATATCGGATAATTATGAAAAATATATTAGCGGTGATTCCCGCTCGCGCGGGCTCTAAAAGAATACCCAAAAAAAATATTATCCCATTGGCTGGGAAACCGATGATTGCCTGGACAATTGAGGCAGCGCTTGCCAGCGGTATTTTCGAAGATGTCCTTGTCAGCACCGACAGCGAAGAAATCGCCGCTTTAAGCAGGCAGTTAGGGGCACAGGCGCCTTTTTTACGCGATCCCGAAGATGCCACGGATTCTGCGCCAATCGCGATAGCCACGTTTAATGCCATGTTGAGAATGCAGGAATATAAAAAGAAGAATTATAATATAGTTGTCCAGCTCATGCCGAA
This sequence comes from Candidatus Ghiorseimicrobium undicola, assembly GCA_002796125.1. GTDB lineage: Bacteria > Omnitrophota > Gorgyraeia > Ghiorseimicrobiales > Ghiorseimicrobiaceae > Ghiorseimicrobium > Ghiorseimicrobium undicola. The sequence goes on along the minus strand of PCWA01000045.1, from coordinate 49,669 downwards.
TTGCCCCACCCGGACCGATAATGACATAACTATGGCGTTGGATAATTTCAATAAAACCGGCACTGAATTTCAGGTAAGCGTTTTTAAGTTTGGCTGGATGAACCCTTGGTGGGCGTTAATGGCAGGTAAAGATAACGGCCCTCCGCGGCCGCTATTTCCCCGGCAGATAAAGATGCGCTCTCAGGATTTAGAAGAATTATATTGCCCAAGTGGCGCGGTATGGATTGCTAAAACGGGAGCGCTTGAAAGGGAAAAAACGTTTTACAGCAGGAATTATAAAATTTTTACTCTAAAATGGGAAAACGCGGTCGATATCGACACGGCGGATGATTTCGCGCTGGCCGAACTCATTCTTTCTGTGAGGGCTAAAAATAAATGAAAGTGCTTCTTATCGCCTACGATAATGGTTCCTACATAAGCTGGTTTCCCCATGGCTTAGCCTATATTGCCGCGGCCGTAAAAAACGCAGGACATGAGGTTGCGATTTATAATCAGGATAAATTCCATTATCCCGATGAGCACCTCACGGATTTCTTAAATAAAAATAAATTCGACGTGGCAGGAGTCGGTGTTATCGCCGGCTATTACCAATATCGGCAGCTTTTAAAGATTGCGCGGGCGGTAAATAATACAAAGCATAGGCCGTATTTTATAATCGGCGGGCATGGACCATCTCCTGAGCCGGAATATTTCTTAAAAAAAACCAACGCAGATGCGGCTGTCATCGGCGAGGGTGATGCGACAATAGTTGAATTATTGGAGGCGTTAAATAAGCGGAGGGATTTGGGCTCTGTAAAAGGGGTCGCTTTTTGCGATAAAGGCAAGGTCGTAATTAATCCCAGAAGGGAGTTAATCAAAGACATAGACTCTTTGCCGTTTCCAGCCTTTGAGTTATTCCCGTTGGATTATTACAGGTTATTAAGGGCGCCTCACGCTGATAACCGGGATTTTGTTATGCCGGTGGTATCAGGAAGAGGGTGTCCTTTTAAGTGTACTTTTTGCTACAGGATGGACGAGGGTTTTAGGCCGCGTAAGCCCGAGGCGATTATCGAGGAAATAGAGTTTCTGAAAAATAAGTACCGGATAACCTATGTTATTTTCTCTGATGAACTTTTGATGTCGTCATCTAAAAGAGTTACGGATATTTGTGAGGCTTTTTTAAAGGCAGGGCTTAACATAAAGTGGTGCTGCAATGGAAGGCTTAATTTCGCCTTGCCGAAAGTATTAGGCTTAATGAAAAAGGCGGGCTGCTTGTTTATTAATTACGGTATTGAATCTATGGATGATAATGTGCTTAAAAATATGAAAAAAGGCCTGACTGCCGAGATGATAGTTAAAGGAATAGAGGCAACGCTTGCATCAGGCATAAGCCCCGGATTTAATATGATTTTCGGTAATATCGGAGATACAAAAAAAACCCTTAAAAAAGCAGTGAGGTTTCTCGTAAAATACGATGATTGTTCTCAGTTGCGTACCATCAGGCCGGTTACTCCGTATCCGGGGTCTCCTTTGTATTATCATGCCATAAAAAATGGCCTCCTGAAGGATTGCGGGGATTTTTACGAAAATAAGCACGTAAATTCAGATTTAGTCTCCGTAAATTTTACGCAAATGAGCGATTCAGAATTCCATAAATGCCTACTTGAAGCAAATACTGAATTATTGAACAATTATTTCAAAAAGAAGTCAGGCGAGCGGATAAACGAAGCCAAAAGCCTTTATCTTGGAAGAAACGTTAATTTCCGCGGATTCCGGCAAACATAAGTTTATTATGGAAAAGGTTATCGTCGTAGAAGAAATTTCTCCCTTATGGTTGATGCTTATCAGGTTTTATCGCCTTTTAAGGTATAAGATTTTTTATATCAGGGCTACGCAAAAGGTTAAAAGAAGCGCTGCGTTTAAGGGCGCATGCGACAAGGGCATAATTCAGCAAATAGATTTAAACCAAAGAATTACGAGTTTTTGCGGAATGAACACGGATGAGGCCTTTGATAATATAAACGAATTATATAAAATTTTTGTCAAAGACCAGCTTATATTAAAGGCGAAGGAGTTATATGCTGATGATAATATTGAATTAGCTTTTAAGAAAGTATTAAACGAAAAACTGGCGAGATTTTATTATCTTGATGATATGCTTTTTCAGTTGCGGGAAAAATTCCCTCAAGCCAAACTTTTTGTTATTCCCTCTAACGGCACAGAAAGAGTCAGGTCGGCAGGAGATGAGGCTTATTTTTATCTTTGTACGCGACGTATATTGCAGGAAAATAGCCTTAAATATAAGCATAACGGAAGATGTCCCTTTCCAAAACTGCTGATTGCTCTTAGTTTTATCAGTTGGCAGCGGGAAGCGGCATTGCTTTATTCAAAGGCGGCAGCCTTGCAGTTATGGTTTACGGCTAGGTTCTTGCTTGGATTTTTCTTTCCTGTTAAAGCCGCGCGTAAAGATTTTAGGTATGCGGTTATGCTGATAAATCCCGGAGTGCAGTTTGCAAATAAGGTACAGAAAGTTGATTTTCTGGTAGACGATGCGCTAATTTTGCGAAAAGACGTAATTTTTATCTCTGAACATAAGCTGAAAAAAGAATTCAGGAAATATATGGATGACAATAAATTATTTTTTGTAGATGATATCTATGCCAATATCGGACCAAAAGCGATATCCGAATTGTTTGGTTTTCTTTCCCTTTTATTCATGAAGAAACCATCATTTTTACCGATAATGGAAGCATATTTGAAATTAATCTTTATTTATGCGGCATGGAAGGGTTTTTGTCAAAATTATAAAATAGCCAATCTTGTTGCTTTTAACGATGTTGGCATAAAATCTATCGGCCGTAACGTAATCTTAAAAAACGAAAATCCCGCCATGCGGGCGTGGCATTACGAACACTCGATAAGCCACAGAATTTTCGCTGCAACAGCCGATAAACCTTTAATGAGCCTGCGCTATCATAGCATAGGTTTTATTTTTTACGACTACTACATAATCTGGTCGGATTTACTAACACAATATTTTAGAAATCATTTACAGCATATCAAGGAATATATTACCGTCGGTTGTTTATGGGCTGAGCATACGGCAAATATCGCAAAAGGCATGATTGCCTCGCGCATTCTCGATATCGGCAAGATTAAGGCCGCAGCCGGCAATTATAAATTTGTTTCTGTGTTTGATACCACTTTTGGCGATGATTTAATGCAGGGCTATGATGAAGGCAGGGAATTTTTTAAACATGTGGAATCGCTGCTTAAAGACCTGTCGGATATTTTTGTTATTTTTAAACCGAAGAAGACCCGCCGGTCAATGGTGAAGTTTTGCCCGGAGATCCTTGATGCTTATGATGGATTTTCTAGTCATAAACGTTGTTGCGTATTACCGGAATATATAAGCCCTTCAGAAGTCATCGCCTTTAGCGATTTAATTGTTGCTGTGCCTTTTACCAGCCCTGCTTTTGAGGCTCTTTGTGCGCGAAAGAAGGCGATATATTACGATGTCTTTGATAAGTACCGCGGCTCTATTTTGGATCAGGTCCCCGGGTTAGTCATTCATGATTATCAGAATTTCACCAAGCGGGTAAAAGAATTATTATTTGAGACCGATGAAGAGGCGTATAACAAATACCTCGATACACAGGCAAAGGGTAAAATCGAGCCTTTCTTTGATGGGATGGCTGTTACCCGCTTTAGAAAGTTACTGTCACGATGAGGCTATGTTTTTAAAATTTTACACTTATTTAAAACGGTTTTTTACCGCAGCGCTCTATTTTAACTATTTAGCCGCTTACCTTATAATCGGGCTATTCAGAAAAAGAGTATTGCTGTTGAACTATACCGCTTTGGCCCGGCATTTGGGATGCCGCATGACCAGTGCTTCTCTTATCAGGCTGATCCAACAAAAGGGCGGGTCTGTTGTCTTTCCGTTTCCCTTAATATACGGAAAATATAAACTTAATGCTTTGCCTGCCGCAAGCGGAATAGATTTATTTGCCGAAAATTATCTTAAAAAAAATATCTTATTTGGGTTCTTGGTCGCGATTTGCGATGTCGTAGTGCTAAACGGCGAAGGCAATATTTATGAATACGCCGATTGGAAAAACGGCATAGTGCCAGTGGAATTGTTATTACAGGCATATATTGCCAAGAAAAAGTATAACAAAAAAGTATTAATTACGAATCATTCGTTTGATTTTATTCGTAATAGCGGCGGCAGCTTTAGAGAATATATACAACTCATATATCCGCAATTAGATGCGCTGATCGTCAGGGACCGCCGCTCATATGACAGGCTGATGGAGTTGGGGATTAGCCAAGTTAGCTTATCCGCGGACGCAGCCTTCTTAACTTCTTATAGCACCGACGTAAGGCGCAGGGATCACTTAATGAAAAAAATTGGGGTTAGGAAAGAATACGCGGTCATTTTTTTAAAAACAAATGTCGCGGAAATTCCCGAAGTTAACTTATCGGGCATGATTAAGTTAATAAAAAATACCCTTAACCAGGAAGTGATTTTAATGCCGACTACCGATTCCGAAAGCATCTTTTTAAGGAATTTTCGGCGGGAGGCAAAAGTGGTGGATTTTAATTATTCCATCAGGGATTTATTGGATTTTTTGGCGCGGGCAAGTTTCGTAGTCAGCGGAAGGTTTCATTACTGTATATTTTCGGTTTTGGCAAGGGCCCCGTTCCTGCCCTTCAAGTCAAACACCGATAAAATAGAGGGCTTAGTAGATGAGCTTGGCTACCCCTTAAGAACGATGGATTTTTTACGTTACAACGAACCGGAAATGCTTGCTAATTTTAATTATCTATTGAAGAACCGGCAATCATTACGCGAATTATTGGGCGGGAGGATTCCGTATATGCAAGAACTCGCGTCTAAGAACATACCGGAGGCCTTTCCGTGAGCCCGGTAAAAAAGATACTTACTTCGACAGCGGCCTATGCTGGAACAAACGTATTAAATAAGGCGATTAGTTTTCTATTTTTGCCGTTATTTACCCGCCTACTTTCTCCGTTTGATTTCGGGGTTGTAGCTTCTTTCCAGGCAGCCTTAGGGATATCTTCGCCGTTTGTCGAATTGGGCGCCAGTGCCGCCATAGCCAGAGGTTATTTTAATAAAGATTTAAGGTTCAATTTTTCAGAATACGTAACTTCTGCTTTGGCAGTCATATGCGGCGGATTTATCGTAATACTATTTTTATTTATGATTTTTAATGATAGCATTTCTGGGCTATTATCTTTTCCGCCTAATTTTATTTTATTTATCCCTGTCGTCGCTTTATCGACTGCGATAATCGAGAGCGCGGTGCGCATATGGATATCTCGGCAAAAACCATTGTTTAATGGCTTGTTTCGTATATCCCAGTCGATTTTTGAGCTTTCCTTATCAATCGCCCTGATATTTCTACTTGGTCATAAATGGCAGGGTAGGATATTGGGAACTGGAATTTCGCAGGTGGTATTTTGTTTAATCGCAACGCTTTTTTTTCTTAAGTGGCGCCTGATAAAACTTCATTTAAATTTCGAATACATAAAAGATATCTTAAAATATGGCCTGCCGCTTGTGGTGCACTCTTTAAATATCTGGGTTTTATTCGGCATCGACAGGTTTTTTATAAATAAAATGGTTGGGGTTTCCGCCACTGGCATATATAATGTTGGCTATACCATGGGTTCTTTTATCGCTGTTTTGGGAGGTGCATACGGTTTAGCCTGGGGCCCGGTTTTATTCGATAATTTAAACAAGCACGACGCGCGCGTAAATAAAAAAATTGTCAAATTAATATTTATTTCTTTTGCCGTTATTCTATTGCTGACTTTTGTTTTTATTTTATTGGCCCCTTATTTTCTGAAGTTATTGATTAGCAAAGAATTTCATGGGGCAGAAAAATATATTTCCTGGGTTGCTTTTGGATACGCTTTTCAGTGGATGTACCGTATTGTCGCCGGCTATATTTTTTATGCAAAAAAAACATTTTTTATACCGATAATTACAACCGCCGCCGCGTTGATTAATATAATACTGAATTATATCTTAATTAAGGAGCATGGAACTGTTGGAGCGGCCCAGGCAACTTTCTGGGCCTATTTTGTTTCGTTTGTGCTTGCATGGATATTCGCGCAGAAGGCATACGCGATGCCATGGTTTTATTTTATGAAAAAACAGACTAATGCCTAATATTTCTAGATGGACAAGCTTATAAATAGAATATTAAAACTATTACAAATGGCGGGGGATTTGATAAATCTTCTTTTTAATTACCGCCGCGCTAAAAAGATTGCGGAAAAGTCTCTTTTATTTTCGAGGTCAATCCAAGAAAAAACTCCCTGTCCGCTTTGCGGAGAAGCTAGGCCGCAATTACTTATAAATTTTCCCTTGGGTTGGCCAATGCCCCAAAATGACCATCTTTTATATTACGAATATTCAGACGATCGTTTTAGCGAGGTTTTAAAAGCGAGGAATCTGTTATTTAGGACGGCCGGTTTTTTTCTGCGCACGCGCTGGGATTTTTGCCCGAAGTGCCGTAATGTGATTTTCGCAACTAAGTTTTCCGATAGCCATCTTAATGAATACTATGCAAAGTATTATAAAAGGCTGGCTAAACCCAGCCCGAAAAGAAGGGCGGCCAAAGAACCCTATGCAAAATATGTTGATTCGCTGGTGGGGGAGAATAGTCATCTCCTGGAATTTGGTTCTGCCGAAGGATACGCGGCTAATTATTTGGCTATGCGTGGGCATAAAGTTACGGTAGTTGAACCCTCCGGTTTTCGCGAAATTGTAATGCAGAATCAGGATATTGCCGTATGCGGCGATATTAATAGCTTGCCTAAAGGCCGTTTCGATTGCATATATTTGCACCATGTATTGGAACATTTTAGCGATCCCGCTTCGTTTTTTATTTTGGCAAAAAATTTGCTTAAGGAAAACGGTTTATTGGTCATTCAGGTCCCGGATATCTCTATTCAGATGCAGCTTTATATTCTTTCGCTGAGGCTATGCCATTATGCGTTAATCAATCCTGTCGAGAAGGATAACGAATTGCTGAGCAACTATTTTTTAAATGGAAATGGCAGGCCGTATTATTGGATGGATGCCTTGGGGAATAACCACCTTTACGCCTTTACCTTGTTTGGCCTGGAATACCTGCTGAGAAAAAATCGCTTTAAAATTAAAAAAATGAAACAAACAATGAAAAATGATCTTAGGTTTGATAAAGACATTTTAGCCTGGCCGGTTGATAACGAGAATGGGCAAACGCCTAACGGTTTAACGATAGTTGCGCAAAGATGAAGATATTTTTCTCTAATATCCCTAAAAAAATAGAATTCTTTGCTAGGAATTTAAAAGGCATATCTGCGTATTTTATCTTAAGCGATAGCGTAAATATAAAAAGAATCGAATCTTTTTTAAGCAATATAAAAGGGCTAAGATGTATTGATAAGAATGCTTTTTTGAAAAACTATACTTTTAAGGCCGACTATATAGAATTTATCGCTCGCCTCAATCAAGCCCAAGAGGCCTTTGATTGGAATGCGTTAAATCTTTCCACTAAGAGCCGATTATCCTTTGATTTTTATTACCGTTTATTCTATGCGTCTATCATTAAAGGTGTGATCGACACCGGTGGTTACGATAACCTCATAGTCGTATCAGACGATTATGCCCTCGCGCAACAGGTGAAAATGTTTTCCCGGCAAAGCGGCCATTCCTTTAATTTAGCATTGCGTGTTAGCGGTAAGCGGTATATTTCTATGCTGTGTTTTTTCCTGCCCGTTAGCGTTTTTTTTGTATTCTTGCGGACATTATTTTATGCCTTTGCCGCAAAGATTATGCTGAGCCCGCGGGTGAAAAGAGAGCATAATGGTTATTTAATTAAAACGTTGCTAAGCCATTATTCATTCGATACAAATGGCGATTTTAAGGATATTTATTTTCATCGGCTGGTTAATTATTTCAAAAAGAAGCAGATTAATTTTATTATTGACGCCACAATTTTTAAGCCTTACCTCAGGAATATTATTAAAGTTAAAAGGGAAAGAAAAAATTTTATTATTATTCCGCGGGAAGCATATTTATCTTATCTGGATATAATAAAATGCTTTTTAGTTTCCTTGCGAAGATTTTTCGGAAAATTTGACATAAAAAGCGGGCTCTTGATTGGCAACGTTGATCTCTCATCGCTTGTCGCCTCAGAGATCCAAAAAGAATGCGCCTCAAAAGATTTTTTTTTAAACCTGTTGGAATATTATTCGATGAAATCGTTTATAAAAAATGTCAAATTTAACAAAGTTATTTATCCGTTCGAGCACCGTTCCTGGGAATCTATGCTTATTTTTGCCATAAGAGAAGCGCGATTTCCTTCATCTGTCATTGGTTACCAGCATACATCGATCGCGCCAAAACATACAAATTTCATCTTAGGCAAGAATGAGTGGAAAAATGCTATTCTGCCTGATAGGATTATTTCTATGGGCAAAATAACAAAGGGTATAATGGAAAATTATGGCAGTTTTCCGCCTGAAATTTTAGAGGCCGGCCCGGCCCTCCGCCAGGAAATCGTCGCAGAAGGCGTCTGCCAAAAAGATGTATCCGGCATGCGTAATATCCTGGTCGCCATGACTACCGATACCGATGAGTATCGCAAAATGATGGGTTTTATAAAAGAAGCTTTTTCCGCGGATAATTATTTTAAGGTAAGGATTAGGCCGCATCCTTTGGCTTATTTAGAGGGCGCGCCTAAAGAATATAATTTTTCATCGGTTAATTTTGAGTTTGACTATGATAAAAATTTGGTAAATTCCCTATCGTGGGCTGATATTGTTTTTTATTGTTCAAGTACGGTCAGCATAGAAGCAATTCAACGCGGGATACCCATCGTATATGTTGATTTCGGCGAGGATTTATGCCCCGACCCTTTATTTGAACTAAGTGATTTTAAATGGCGGGTTTCAAAGCCCGAAAAAGTCTTAGATGCGCTTACCCGGATAAAACAAATGCCGATAGAGCGTTTTAATCTAGCTAAAAACAAAGCGCGTAGTTATGCCTGTGAATATATTTATCCTTCTACGGAAGATAACTTAGCCGTGTTTTGAAGAGATAGGCGAGATTAATGAAAAAAGATTTAGTAGTTTTATTTTACCCTAAAACGGAACCCGATAATATCTACCGGAATCTGCCGATTTCCATATTGAAACTTGCTTCGCAAGTTATAGCCAGCGGATACAGGGTAAGGGTTGTTGATTCACGCATTGAAGAGGATTATGAGCCTGTTATCAGGCAGATAGCCGGAGAAACATTGTGTTTTGGCGTATCGGCGATGACCGGTTTTCAGATTAATCATGGGATCAAAGCTTCAGAGATTGCAAAACGCATAAATCATGATATTCCCGTTGTCTGGGGAGGATGGCATGCTTCGCTTTTGCCGAGCCAGACGCTGGAAAACGACTTTATCGATATCGCGGTAATAGGGCAGGGAGAGCGCACCCTGAGCGAACTACTCGGGGTTTTAGCAAACGGCGGAGATTTTAAGAATATCAGCGGAATTGCTTTCAAGGATCAAAATGGCGCCGTTATCCAGAATACATGCAGAAGGTTTGAAGATATTGATAACTTTGCCCCTGTTAATTTTGAGGCAATAAACATCGATAAGTATATTAACGAATCTGAATTGGGCAAAAGGACGATATCCTGGAATACCAGCCAGGGTTGCCCTTTTTGCTGCGGTTTCTGCTGTACCCCCGTATTGTACGGGCGCAATTGGGCAAGCCTTAGCGTAGAAAGGATATTGGGCGAGATAGAAACCCTAATTAGCCGTTTTAATGTTGATAGCATATTATTTGCCGAAGATAATTTTTTTACCAACAGAGAACGGGTGAGCGCGATATGTACCGAGATAGTGAAACGGAAGCTAAAATTCCATTGGTCTACTGACGGCAGGATAGACCAGATATTGCGCCTTGAACCTGAATTATTTTCCCTGTTGAACGAAAGCGGCTGCCATAAGATATATCTTGGCGCTGAATCCGGAGACCAGGATGTATTAAACCTGATAGATAAGAAAATAAAGAGGGAGGATACATATAAAGCGGTTGATTTATTGGGCCGCCATAATATTAAAGCCGAACTTTTCCTTATGGTTGGCTTCCCTTTGAACCCCAAAAAGGACCTCAATGAAACTTTAAAGATGATAAGCGGGATAAAAAGAAATTATCCTAATCATCAGGCAACGCCATTTCTTTATACGCCGTATCCGGGCACAAAGTTGTTTGATTTGGCAAAGAATTATGGCCTGCGTCCTCCGGGCAGCCTTCGCGCGTGGGGGAATTGGAGCTTGCTGGCTCCGATCAGCCCCTGGATTGACAAAAGCTATTTAGACCGCGTGAATCGCTTGGTTAAATTCTATCTGCCGTTTGCTTATCCATCTGATTCTTTACGTAAACGTATGGAAAAAGGCGTTTCAGGTTATTTTTACAGAATAATGCACAGGATAGCAAAATTTAGGATTGAGAAAAATATTTTAATATTTCCGATTGAGTGGCAAGTAGTAAAATTTATTTATTACAAGGTTATGTTGAGATACAACATTTTTAAAAATTTGTCTGTGCCGCGTTAGCTATGATTAAAATTACTATCACCAATGATATCGATGAGCCATCCTTGGGGCGTAAATGGAATAATCTCCTTGATTTGGCTGCCAATCCGTTGCCTTTTCAGCGCCATGAATGGGTTAAATGTTGCCTGGGAAGGCGGCTATTGAGAGGGGGGAAATTATTTATCTTGCTTGCTGTTAGTGATAATGAATTGGTAGGTATAGCCCCGTTTATTAAGCGCGATATTTTTTTCCCTGCGCATAGCCGCATTTCCTTCATCGGCACGGGATATTCCGATTATTTTGATTTTATCATAAAGCCAGGATTGGAAGAGGCGGTTATCGGTGCTTTTGTTGATGAGATCACCCGTAGGTTAAAGAATTTTGAGATTGAATTGCGGAATATCTTTAGTTCTTCGTTATCAACTAAGGCTATTGCTAAGGATATGGTATCCGCTAAATTATGCGTCCGTAGATACCTGCAGGATGGCGTTCCATATTTAGAATTACTTTCCAGTAGAGAAGATTTTTATGCCGGTGTTAAAGCAAAATTGCGTTCGGACATAGAACGGCAAAAGCGCCGCCTCCAAAAGGCAGGGGAGCTGAAATTAATAGAGTGCGTAGAATTAAACGAAGCGCTCGCAGCACTGGAAGATTTTTTTAGCTTACATATAAAAAGATGGGAATCCAATAAAGGTTACAGCGCCTATAAGTTTGAATATATGCGTAATCTAATGCGCTCGGTATTAAAAAGCCTTTTCCCTGAAAAAATAGCGAAGATGTATTATCTTGAGCATAATAATAAAAAAATAGCCGTTTGTTTTGCATATTCCATGAATGGACGCTTTATTTATTATGCGCCGAGCTATGATTCGGAATACGCCGTTTATTCACCGGGAAAAATCTTGGTGAGCCTGTTGATCGATAAGGCCATTGAAAGCGGTATGCGTGAATTTGATTTTGGTATCGGAAATGAAGCGTATAAATTGGAGTGGTCGCCTAAAAATAGAGAGCTTTATACCTTTCATATATTTTCAAAGCGCAATAGGCCGGAGGTATTTATCATAAAAATGCTCTCCGCCATAAGGGCCGGATACGCGTATGTTATTTTGCCCCGCCTTCGAAAGATTGTTTTTTTGGTGCGCCTCTGGCGGTTTATGCGCAGAAAGACGGGGAAATACAGGCGCTTTGAATAAGAATATGATTACGCTGATGAAAGATTTTATAAGTTTGGGGTTTTATGCCTGTAGCAGGGTTTTTCAGGGTGCTAATCCGGATAATGAGGCTGTTTTGGTTTATCATTCTATTTCCGATATGAAGCCGCGGGATGATTTGTATAAAATTAATATACAGACACAACTTTTCGCCAGGCATCTTGAGTTTATTTCTAAAGCGAAAATTACAAATCTCATATTAACATTCGATGATGGATTTGAAAATTTTTTTTCTAATGCCTTTCGGGCAATCTTGAGGTATAATATTAAAACTGTGCTTTTTATCAGTACGGATTTTATTGAAGGGAAATTTTCTTTTGACCATTTATTTGGTAATAATTGCGGCTTAAAACCTTTGAGCTGGCAACAGGTTAAGGAGATAGCCGATAGCGGGATAGAGATAGGTTCTCACGCGATATCGCATCGAAATCTAACGAGCATGGATATAAAAGGGGCGCACAGGGAGATATCCGAATCAAAGAAAATAATTGAAGATAAAATAGGCAGGGCTGTTAAATATTTCGCATACCCTTATGGTTCAAGGGCAGCATTTGATGATCGTTTAAAACAAATGGCCATGGCTGCCGGATATAAGAAGGCTTATGTTAATATAATGGGTTTTAACCGTAGAGACAGCGATCAATACGCGTTAAGGCGTATACGTATCTATGCTGATGATATTATGCCGCGTTTTAAGATGAAAATAGCGGGGGCCTATAATTGGATTGATCGGATAAATAATTTTAGGAAGCAAAAAAGCAATGCTTAAGAATGAAAATATAATCTGTATATCTTCTATAGACTGGGATTTCATCTGGCAGGGGCATCAGGAGATAATGTCTACCTTTGCCAAGGAGGGAAACCGTGTATTGTTTATAGAGAATACCGGAATAAGGCCGCCTGCCTTAAGGGATATTCCCAGAATAAAAAAACGTATCATTAATTGGTTTAAAAGCGTAAAAGGTTTTCGGGAAGAAAGGGATAATCTTTACATCTATTCTCCCATATTTATTCCCTTTCCCTATTCACGATTAGCCCGATGGGTAAATAGATATTTGATTTTATCTCATCTTAAGCGCTGGCTTAAGCTGATGAAGTTTGACAACCCTATTATATGGACATTCCTGCCGACAGGAACTGCCTTGGATATTATCGCTAATATAGAAAAAAAAGCCTTAGTTTATTATTACATCGCTGATTTTGACCAGTTGACCCATGATTCTAAAAAATTAAAGAAGAGCGAAGAGAGATTAATGCGGGAATGCGATGTCATTTTCGCCCAAGGTGAGTATTTTCGCAAAAAATGCCTTAAATTCAATAAAAATGTGTTTATTTTTCCTTTCGGCGTAAGTAAAGAGATCTTTGATAATTTTAAAAACAAGGCGGATAAAATTTTTCCACCTGATTTACAGGATATGAAAGGCCCGATTATTGGATATGTAGGCGGATTGCATCGCCATATAGACTTTGGGCTTATCCGTTATGTCGCCCAGTCTAATCCGCAATGGTCTATAGTTTTAATCGGCCCGGTCCAGGCCGCCTTAGACGATATAAAAGATTTAAAAAATGTGCATTGTTTAGGCAAGAAAGATTTTGCGCAGTTACCCGCTTATATAAATTATTTCGATGCCTGTATTGTGCCGTATATATTAAGCGAATATACCAATACGGTATATCCGACGAAGATAAATGAATATCATATTATGGGAAAACCGGTAGTCTCGACAAGCCTGCCGGAAGTTATTAAACATAATCCTGAAAATTTAATTTTTATCGCTAAAAACCACGAAGAATTTAACGGCCTTATAAAAAAGGCGTTAGAAATAGCTAAAAACAAGGATGCCTCAGCTGTAAGGATTGAATCTGCCGAGAAGGACTCTTGGCATAATAGAATAGAAGAAATGAGCGGGATGATAGAAGGCGCTATAAATAAAAAGCCCATGCAGGAGCCGCTCAATTGGCGCGAGAAGTTCATCGGGTCCTACGCTGTATCCCGTGCAAAAATAATTAAGTTTTCCGCGGTAATTGTCCTGCTGTGGATTTTAGTATTCTATACGCCTTTAGTGTGGTTTTTGGCTGAGCCGTTAAGATTTTATCAAGAGCCTAAAGTTTCGGATGCGATAGTTGTTTTTGCCGGCGGCGTTGGCGAGAGCGGCCAGCCCGGCCAGGGTTATGAGGAGCGGGTAAATTATGCTGTTGAGTTATATAAGAGGGGGTTTTCCGATAATATCATATTTTCTTCCGGGGCGGTAAGCACGTTCCCCGAGCCATACGTAATGAAGGCGCTGGCGGTTTCTTTGGGAGTGCCGGAAGACAAGATAATCCTCGAAGATAAGGCGGCAAGTACTTATGAAAACGTAAAATTCACCGATAAAATATTGGACGCGAATAATTGGAGGCGGATTATTTTGATTAGTTCTCCCTATCATATGCGCAGGGTATCTTTAGTTTTTAAAAAGGTGGCAGGCACGAAAAAAGTGATCTATTCGCCTTCCCAAAGCCAGTTTTATAGCCGCCTTGATTTTGACGCAAAGGGCAAAAAAATATTAAGCAAAATTACCTTTCGGCAGATCAAAGGGATTATTCATGAATATATAGCGATATGTTATTATTGGTTTAAAAAATATATCTAAAACTGTATTTACACCCGGCCTTAATGGGAATGGCCGGTGCTCACTAACTGTGATATACCTTGCGCTTATATGGTATTGCGCAAGTATTCATTAACTATGAAGGAGACAAGATGAAAATGATTGATGAGCAGGGCAGGGTATTCGGAAAGATCAATATTATAGATCTTTCTGTGGTTGTATTCCTGGTTTTTCTTTTGCCGATGTTTTATTTTGGTTATAAAATATTTCATCGGGGAAATCCGCAAGTGATAGCGGAAGAACCCAGAATTACCGCCGAAATAGAAATAGCAGGGCAATTTATAAAAGTAAAACCCGAGATCCTGAAATTGGTTAGCGCTGGCGATAAAGAGCTGGATGAAGACGGCAGGAAAATAGGAGAATTACTTAGTTTTGATAAAGATGAGCCTTATGAATACTATATTAATGTTGGGGAAAAGTACCAGCTGACAAAAGAATTTGCGGATCTTAGGCAGTTTTACGCCAAGCTTAGATTAACGGCAGAGATAAAAGAAAACCAGATATTTTATAAAAACAAGAAAATTCATAAAGAGGCGCCTTTAGAATTCAAAACCGATAGATATTCCCTAATTTTTGTACCGTTTAAGGAGCCTGTAAAAAGTGAAGAGAGGTACTTGACTTTAAGCCTGGCGTTGGTTGATTTAGGCGCGGAGACGGCGAGAAAAATTTCTGTCGGAGATAAGGATGTGGATGAAAAAGGCGAAACAATTGCCGAGATTATCGACCTTGGCGAATTGGAGCCGCGTTCTTTAGAGGTTAATTTAGGCGGCGGTAATTTTATAACCGCTGACGATACGGATAACAAGCAGCTCTCGGTAAATATGCGTTTAAGGTGTCAAATTATTGATGGTGAATTATATTTTAAGGGCGATAAACTTGCAAAAGACGCTCTTATTGAGTTTAAGACCGATAAATATTCCGTGCGCGGGTTGCTATCTAAAACATTTAAGAAGCCTCCATTAATCGAAGAGAGACTGATAAAACTGCAGGTAAAGTTTGACGGTATCATCCCGGAGGTTGTTAAGTTTATCCAGGAAGGAGATACGGAAAAAGACGCTTTTGGCAAAGTAGCGGCAAAGATAAATTCAATCGTGATTAAACCGGCGGGGATATTGGTATTAAAAGATGATAAATTTATTACGCTTAGCCATCCTTTCTATAAAGATATAATCGCCTCATTAGATTTATATTGCGTTGAAAGGGACGGGGTTTTTTATTTCAAAAACTACCCGATAAAATTGGGGAATGCTATCGCCTTTAGCACGGACTTATATTCTATCACAGGAACAGTAACCGGCATGGAAGCGAAATAATGAAATATAGTAAAGAGCAGATTTTAAATACCAGCGTTTCTTTTAATATCGCTAAATACCTGTTTAAAATTTATCCTGATAAAATAGAACAGGTATCCGGGCGACTAAGTTCAGGAAGCCGTATTTTTAAAACCGCGCGGGTTTTCTTCAAAAATATAAAAATATATATTAAATATAGTTTTTTTGAAAGAATCAGCCGGATAAGGCAAGATGATGGCAACCTTTTAATTTTAAATAATAGCAGCCTGGCCGCATCGGTCAAAAACGCAAAGCTCAAAAGCCGCGGTTATTTTCGTGATAGTTTTTTTGCCTCTGGCGCCGTGCATGCCCGGGGAATATTTTGTTATGTTCCGTTAAGAGCAATGGGTATCATCGCGGTTACGGCAGTTTTTGCTAATTTTATCCTGATTATTATCTTGGGCGCAGGTGTAAGTTTATGGGGATTGTGGGCCCGTTTGATATTTTTAGTTCCGGCGTTTTTCGCCATAACCTGCAACGCGGATTGGCAAACACTAAAGAAGACAAGTTTTATTTTACGCTATGGAGAAAATAAGAATCTTAAGGATAATCGCCCGTCTTAACATCGGAGGCCCGGCAATAAACGCGATACTGCTGACAGACGGTTTAGGCAAGGATAGATTCAATTCGCGCCTTATCGTTGGCAGGATAGATAAGGATGAAGGCGATATGTCTTATCTCGCGCAGGAAAAAAATATACAGCCGGTGGTTATTCCGCAGCTTGGGCGCAATATCAACCTCTTTAGCGATATCGCTGCTTTTTATAAAATATATAAACAGATAAATGAGTATCGCCCTGATATTGTCCATACACATACCGCAAAAGCCGGAACACTTGGGCGTTTATCCGCAGCCTTGTTTAACTTAACGCATAGAAAAAAGATAAAAACAGTCCACACCTTCCACGGGCATGTCTTAAGCGGGTATTTTAGCAGGGTTTCGACAATATTTTTTATTTGGGTTGAAAGAATCCTGGCGCGATTTACCGATTTAATCATAGTTGTCAGCGAAGGAGTCAAGCAAGACATATTATCATTGGGTATCTCTGATCAAGCAAAGATTAAAGTCGTTCATTTGGGATTTGAATTAGATAAATTCCTTGTCATTAAGCCCAGGGAGGCAAATCAGGAGTTGAATATTGGCATAGTCGGCAGGTTGGTCCCGATAAAAAACCACGAGATGTTCTTTGATGCCGCGAGGTTATTTTTGAACTCAATACCCAATACTCCATGCTCAATACAATTTTTTATTATTGGCGATGGCGAGTTAAGGCCGCAGTTAGAATCATATGCTAAAAAGCTGGGTATCGCGGATAAAGTTGAATTCTCGGGTTGGCAGAGCGATTTAGCCGCCGTATATGAAAACTTAGATATCATCGCTCTTACTTCGCTAAATGAAGGCACGCCGGTTTCGATAATCGAGGCCTTGGCATCGGCACGGGCGGTAATCGCCAGCGATGTAGGAGGAGTGAAAGATTTACTTTCGACTTATGACTTACGAGTTACGAGTTACGAAATTTGTGAGCGGGGCGTTTTAGTTAAATCGCAGGATACAGAAAGTTTCACACAGGGGTTGATAGCTTTGGCGAAAGATATTAAATTACGCAAAAAGATGGCGGAGGATGGCAGGGAGTTTGTGCGGGAAAGATTTGACAAGAAAAGACTAATCAAAGACATGGAAATGCTGTATAATATTTTGTTAAATTAACCCAGTAACTATAGATTAAGAAAGGGATATATATGAAATATTTGATTACCGGCGGCGCAGGGTTTATCGGTTCCCATTTGGCAGATAGCCTGATTGCGAAGAACAATAAAGTCATTATATTGGATAATTTATCAACCGGCAGGTATGGTAATCTGGCACATTTAACGCATAATCCAGGATTTAAGTTTGTGGAAGGTAATATATTAGATGAAAAATTGGTCGATAAATTGGTTGATGAAGCGGATGGCGTGTTCCACTTGGCTGCCGCCGTAGGCGTAGATTTAATCGTTAAGAAGCCCCTTGAGTCTATGACGACCAATATAAAGGGCAGCGAAGTAGTACTTGAAGCGGCGCACAGGTACCGTAAAAAAATACTCATTACTTCAACTTCGGAAATATACGGCAAAAATGTAAACGGCCCGCTGAAAGAAGAAGACGACAGAATTTTAGGCTCTCCCTTAAAAAGCCGCTGGAGTTATTCTACCGCTAAGGCGGTAGATGAGATTTTAGCGTATATCTACTGCAAAGAGAAGGGCCTGCCTACGGTGATAGTGCGCCTGTTTAATACTGTGGGGCCGAGACAGACCGGGGCATATGGGATGGTTATTCCAAGGTTTGTATCGCAGGCGCTATCTAATAAAGATATAACGGTCTACGGCGACGGAAAGCAGTCCAGGTGCTTCTTGCACGTGCGGGATGTTGTTGAGGCACTGGTTAAATTAATCAATACAGAAGAAGCGGTGGGTGAGGTTTTTAATATCGGCAGCCAGGAGGAGATTACGATAAAAGACTTAGCAGAGCGCATTATAAAAACCACCGGCAGTAATTCCGGGCTTATTTTCATACCGTATGATAAGGCGTATGAAAAGGGCTTTGAAGATATGCAAAGGCGCGTTCCGGATATTAAAAAAATAAATAAGCTTATAGGCTTTAAGCCGACCGTCGATTTAAACGAAATAATTAAAAGCGTGGTCGCGCATATCAAGCAAGATTCCAGATGAATCGATATATCGAATTATTTTTAAGCGCGTTTTGTATTTCATTTTTATTGACACCCTTGGTCAGAAAGATTGCCTTAAGGTTAAATTTTGTGTCTTTTCCCAAAGATGACCGCTGGCATAAGAATCCAACGGCTATTTTTGGCGGGGTAGCGATATTTCTGGCGGTGATTATTCCGCTGATATATATTTTTGGTTTTAGTAATAGGCAGATTATCGGTTTTCTCATCGGCTCTTCCATAATATTTATTTGCGGTATTATCGATGACCTTAAGAAATTACCCCCCCAGGTAAAGATATTATTTCAAATAATCGCAAGTTGTATTGTGGTTTATTTTGGGATTCTCATTAAACCAAACCCGGATTATCTAGCCCTCCTTCCGCAGGCGTTATCTAAGCCGATAGATTTATTGATTTTTCCCGTTACAATACTATGGATTATCGGCATTACCAACGCTTTTAACCTTTTGGATAATATGGACGGGCTTTGCGCCGGGATTGCCGGGATTACTTCGATTATGTTATTTTCCTCGGGGATTCTAATCGGCAATATCACGATTCCTTTCTTGGCCGTCGTTTTAGCAGGGGCTTGTTTAGGGTTTATCCCTTTTAATTTTAATCCGGCTAAAATTTTCATGGGGGATTCAGGGAGTATGTTTTTGGGCTTCGCTATTTCATCGGTCGCTTTGATGGGAACGAGTGCCAGGACATTTTCCAACATCTTGGTTACTTTGGCGGTGCCGGTTTTGATTTTGGCGGTACCTATATTCGATACCGCCTTGGTAACTTTTATGCGCAGTATTAACGGCCGCTCAATACTGCAAGGCGGCAAGGATCATGCCTCGCATCGCCTCGTATCTTTGGGCTTAAGCGAAAAAAAGACAGTGCTGTTGTTATACGCGATAAGTATAATATTCGGATCGGTCGCGCTTGCCTATTCAAGATTAAATATTTTAGTCGTGACTGTTTTAGTGACCTTGGTTATAGTTGTCTTGGTTTTCTTTGGAATGTTTTTATCTGAAGTGAAGACCTATTCGAACGAGCGGGAAATAGAGGCGGCGCGCAGGAAAAAAATATCCGAAGGCAAGGTGATTTTAAATACCTTGTTGCTTTATAAAGCCCAGATCGCAACAATAATAATTGATTTTTTACTGATTTGTATAGCTTATTACTCGGCATACTTGTTGCGTTTCGATGGTATTATATCCGATCATAATTACAATCTTTTGAAAACTTCCCTGCCGTGGATTATCGTGATTAAGCTTGCGGTTTTTTATTATTTCAGCCTTTACAGGGGGATGCGGCATTTTACGAGTGTCAGCGATTTTATTTCGGTTTTTAAGGCGGTAGGCGGCGGCTCCGTGCTAAGCATATTATTCATTACCTTTATCTTCCGTTTTAAAGACCATTCGCGGGTGGTGTTTATAATCGATTGGCTGCTTACGCTTCTTTTTATCGCCTTTTCAAGATTTATGTTCCGTTTTTTGGAGGAATATTTCCAGCAATACAGGCCCGGGCGTAAAATTTTGATTTTTGGCGCCGGCGCCTGCGGAGAGTTATTTTTGCGGGAGATAAAATCGAATAAAAACTTGAATTACAAACCGGTGGGATTTATCGATGATGACAAAAAGAAGAAGGGTAAGCAAATTCATGGCGTAAAGATTTTAGGCGCGCGCCAGGATTTAGCGTATTATGTTAAAGAGAGCCGGGCGGAAGAAGTCATTATAGCGGTACCGTCTTTAAAAAAAGAAGACTGTAAAGATATAGTGGAGGCCTGCGCGTCTTTAAAAATCCCTTGCAGGAGCTTGGCAAAAATCATGGATACAGAAAAATGGGCTTAAGCGTTTTTGATAAAATTATTACGTTCTTTTTTGGACTGATGATTTTTTTCCTGCCGATTTCCAAGGCGGTCATCGAGTTCTCGGCTGTTGTCTGCATAATTACCTGGTTTTTAAAACAGGTTTTTATTTTTACCTCCGGCAGGAAAGCCATTCCGCTTAAAAGCGCGGCAAATATGCTCTTTGGGGATTTTTCGCTGGGTGGCGCGTTAACTCTATTTTTTTTGGCGAATATTCTGGCTGTCGTATTCAGTTCAAACATGAAACTAAGCGTAAACGCCTTAATTTTTAAGCTAAGCGAATATATCCTGATTTTTATTATTGCCAAGGATTCAATCAGGTCAAAATCACAGTGTAAATTTATCATTTATGCGTTTTTATCCTCTCTTTTCTTTATAAGTTTAGATGGCTTTTTTCAAGCCATTTTTAAGTATGATTTATTCCGCCACAGAAAATTATTCCAGGGGCGGGTTACTGCTTCGTTTATCAACCCTAATGACCTTGGTTCATATTTAATTACCGCGATACCGCTTGCCTTATCCTTGGCTTTTTCCGGGCTTGGTAAAAAAATAAAAACGGCATTGGCAGTTTTGGCGATAAGCGCCGTCTCGATATTAATGTTTACGCTTTCTAAGGGCGCCTGGCTTGCCTTCTTGCTCGCTTTATTATTTTGGGGGCGATTTAGCCGAAAGCGCTATCTTCTGTATGTTTTAGCGGGCATATTAGCAATAGGGTTTGCCTTGCCGGTATTTTTTAAATTTTCTTCCTTTGATTTGATAAAACGCATGATGCTTTTTTCAAACGATGTCGGAGCGATGGACAGAAAGTTTCTATGGCAGGCGGCAATACGGATGTTTATAGACAAGCCGGCCTTTGGGGTGGGGCTGGGGACGTTTATGGAAAATTATCCAAAATTTTGGCTTAGGCCAACCACTGAAATAGCATATACCCATAATTGCTATCTGCAGACTTTGGCGGAAACAGGCATCTTCGGCCTGTTAACATTTTTACTATTTTTATATATCTGGCTTAAAAATACCCTACAAATTTTAGCGAAGCCGGAAAAATCATTCTTTTATTTTTCTCTTTTAGGCTTGACTGTCGGCCTAATCGCCTATCTCTTGAATAGTTTTGTTGATACTAATTTTTATTCGCTTCCCATAGCTGTGTTATTCTGGTTTATTTTGGGCTTGCAACAGGCAGTTTCTAGGATAATCAAGGATGAAGAAAAAGTTTAAAAAAGTCATTATCATAAATCCATTCGGTATAGGGGATGTCCTTTTTTCTACGCCCGTTATCGAGAATGTCAAAATAAGTTATCCCGATAGTTTTATCGGGTATGTTTGCAATGCCCGTACCGCCCCCATATTTTATAGTAACCCCAAAGTCGATAAAGTCTTTATTTATGAAAAAGATGACTGGCGCAGCCTTTGGCATAAGTCAAAATTTAGGTGTGTTATAGCCTTCATAAAATTTTTGTGGCAAATCAAGAAATGCAACTTTGACTTAGCCATTGATTTATCGTTAGGCAGGCATTATAGTTTCTTTTTGTGGCTTCTCGGGGTTAAAAAAAGGTATGGTTTTAACTACAAAAAAAGAGGCTTTTTTTTGACGGATAAGATAGGTATGGAGGGTTATCAGAAAAAGCATGTCATAGAGTATTATTTAGATTTATTGCGCTTTATGAATTTGGAACCCGTGGAAACCAAGCCTAAGGTCTATATCAACCGGCAGGACCGCTTATGGGCGGAGGAATTTTTGAAAAAAAGAGGAGTGAGCAAGAATTGTTTGATAGGGATTGTCCCGGGCGGGGGGGTGAGCTGGGGCAAGGCGGTAGATATCCGTCGCTGGTCAAAAGATAAATTTTCCCAATTGGCCGATGCGATAATCGATAAATTTCCGGCCGATGTTATTATTTTTGGAGGTGCCTCGGAAGTTAATTTATGCAAGGAAGTGGCAGCGATGATGAAACATCAGCCTATTCAGATAGCCGGCGAGACAACGCTGATGCAGTTTGCCGCTCTCTTGTCTATGTGCGATGTGGTTGTTGCCAATGACGGAGGGCCTCTGCATCTTTCCGTTGCTGCCGGAGTTAAGACAGTTTCATTATTCGGCCCGGTTGATGAGCGGGTCTATGGCCAGTATCCCAATGATCCAAATGTCCATAAAATTATTATGAAAAATTTATCCTGCCGGCCTTGCTATAATAAATTTCGTATGCCGCCATGCCGGAATGCTAAGGAATGTTTAAGCGGCATTGCGGTTGATGAAGTCTTGTGCGCGGTTAAGGATCTATTAAAATTATCATTGCCGCAACATGCGGTGTAGATGTATGGCTTTAAGAGGCCCATGCGTTTATTTAAGGAGATATTATGATTGAGGGGGTAAAGGTTAAAAATTTAAAGATTATCGCTGATGAGCGGGGAAGGCTAATGGAGATATTTAGGGTTTCCGAAACTGAGGTCCGCCCTAGGCAGGTCTATCTGACAACCGCTTATGAAAACGTGGTAAAGGATAAAAACAATTTCCACATGCATAAGAAACAGAATGATTCTTTTTGCTGCATTAAAGGGAAAATAAAGCTTGTTTTGGTTGATACGCGAAAAAAAAGCCGGACTATGGGCGAGATTAACGAGTTTGAGATCGGAGATGATAATCCCTGTCTGCTCATGATACCCAAAAAGGTGCTTCATGCGTTTAAGAGCATGCGCGGAGAGTCGTTTATCATAAACTGCATAGACCATGAGTATGATAGAAATAACCCTGATGAGTTCAGGATTGAAAATAAGTATTATGATTGGGATAAATTACGCCCTCTGGAAAAACAGGAGAATGTAAAATGAATCCCGCTCTTCTAGCGGGTGGGAATAAAGCTATGAAAGGAAGGGCGGTATGAAGGGGATAATTTTGGCAGGCGGATTGGGAAAGAGATTGGAACCATTGACGCGTATCACAAATAAGCATTTGCTTCCGGTATATAATAAGCCGATGATTTATTATCCGCTTGGTGTTTTAGTAGACGCCGGGATAGACGATATTATGATTGTTACTGGAGGAAATAACGCCGGAGATTTTCTGCGCCTTCTTGGTAATGGCCGCGATTTTGGCTTAAAGCATATTAATTATACTTATCAGCGGGGAGAGGGAGGTATTGCTGAGGCCTTGGGTTTATGCGAGCACTTCGCGGATAATGACAGAATAGTGGTTATATTAGGGGATAACTTAATAGAAAAATCAATTAAAAAATATGTAGATGAGTTTCGGCGGCAGGATGAAGGGGCTAGAATTCTGTTGAAAAAAGTAAAAGACCCTGAGCGTTTTGGCGTTGCGGAATTTCTCGGCAATAAGGTTATATCCATTAAAGAAAAGCCTAAAAAGCCAAAATCAGAATATGCGGTTTGCGGGATATATATGTATGACCCGCATGTTTTTGATATCATAAAAACGCTTAAGCCGTCTCATAGAGGAGAGCTTGAAATTACCGATGTAAATAACGCTTATTTAAGAAGAGGCGATCTTTATTATAATATTTTACAGGGGTATTGGACAGATTGTGGAACTCATGAATCTCTATTGTACGCGAATAATTTAGCCGCGAAGCTGCATAATAAAGAAAGGGGTTAAGGAAATGAGAATTTTGGTTACTGGTGGGGCAGGGATGGTAGGATCGCACTGTGCGGAATATTTCGCGAAGAAAAATTACCAAGTGATAGCGTTGGATAACCTTATGCGTTCTGAGATTTTCGGGAGTGATATAGCGACGGTTGAATTTAACTGGAAATATTTGGCTAATTATAAAAATATAAAAAGGATAAAAGCTGATGTAAGAAATGAAAAAGACGTTCTAAAAGCGATTGGCAGTGGTGTAGACGCGGTAATACATGCCGCCGGCCAACCTGGAGTCCCTTCAAGCGTACGGGATCCCAAGGAGGATTTTAGTATAAATGCGTTTGGCACGTTGAATGTGTTGGAGTGCTTGAGGCAAAAATCAAAGAATGCCGCGTTTGTTTATTGTTCTACTAACAAAGTTTACGGGGAAAATGTGGATAAAATTCCTTTAGATGAACTTACAAAAAGGTATGCTTATAAAGGAGTTAAAGGCGTAGATGAATCAATGCTTACGGATTTAACGGGGCATACCCCTTATGGAGTAAGCAAGCTTGTTGGGGACCTGTATACGCAAGAATATGGCCACATCTATGGAATGCGTACCTGTGTTTTTCGTATGTCTTGTATATATGGAATACGGCAGTTTGGTTTTGAGGACCAAGGTTGGGTTGCTTGGTTTATCATCGCCGCTTTGTTAAATAAACCGGTTGTGATATATGGCAATGGCAAACAGGTGCGAGATTTACTTTATGCTGAAGATTTAGTAAGGGCGTATGAGGCTTTTATTGAAAGCGCACTTGGCGCGGGAATATTTAATATTGGAGGAGGGCCGGAGAATACAACGTCGCTCTTGGAGTTTTTAGATAAGGTATATGAAATTTTAGGCAAAAAACCGGAATTTACTTTTAAGGATTGGCGGCCGTCTGATCAAAAGGTTTATATCACCGATACGGAAAAGGTAAAAAAAGTGTTAAATTGGTATCCGAAGGTAGGGGTGGAAGAAGGCATAGCCAGATTATGTGATTGGGTAAAGGCTAATAAAACGATATTTGGATAGAGCCAATAAATAAATTGAAGATATGACTATGAAGAAAAAAATTCTCATCACCGGCGGGTGTGGTTTTATCGGCTCTAATTTTATCCGCTATATGCTGGATAAATATCCGGATTACAATATTATTAATATTGATAAATTAACTTACGCAGGCAAGGGAGAGAACTTAAAAGATAAAGAAGGTGATAGCAGGTATAAGTTTATCCATAGTGATATCTGTGAGGCGCCTGTTGTGGATAAAATTGTTAAAGGCTGCGATATAATAGTTCATTTCGCCGCGGAATCCCATGTGGATAGGTCAATTCTCTGTTCGGACGCGTTTGTCAGGACTAATGTATTTGGAACGCACGTGCTTTTGGAGGCGGCTAAAAGGCATAATGTAAGCCGCTATATTCAGATATCAACAGATGAATGTTACGGTAGCATTAAAAAGGGCTCATTTACTGAAAATAGCCCCATTCTTCCTAATAGCCCTTATTCGGCTAGTAAGGCCGCGGCTGATTTATTGGCCAGGTCTTATTTTGTTACTCATGGGCTTCCTGTAATTATAACCCGCAGCAGTAATAATTTTGGCCCTTGGCAATACCCTGAAAAAGTCATTCCTCTTTTTATCACTAATCTCTTAGAAGGCAAGAAAGTGCCGTTGTATGGGGATGGCTTAAACGTCCGGGATTGGATTTTTGTTTTAGATAATTGCGCGGGAATTGATTTGGTTATGCGTAATGGAAAAGCAGGGGAAGTTTATAATATTGGCGGCGGCAGCGAAATTACGAATTTAGAACTAACGCGTTTAATTCTTAAAAAAATGGGCAAGGGGGAAGAGTCTATCAGCTATGTTAGCGATCGAGCCGGCCATGACAGGCGGTATAGCTTAAATTGCGCTAAAATCAAAAAATTGGGTTTTAGGCCTAAATATGATTTTAAGCAAGCGCTGGATTTAACCATTGATTGGTATAAGAATAATAAGCCGTGGTGGCAAAAATTAAAGAGCAAAAATGTCTAAGCAAAAAGTTATTGTTACCGGATCGAGCGGGATGCTGGGCAGGGCATTGTGTGGCGTTTTAGATAAAGATTATCAAGTTTTTGGGATAGATTTAGAAAATCGCAGCGGATTTAAAAAGTTTGTTAAATGTGATATTACAAAGCGCAATGAAGTTAGGAAAGTTTTTTCGGCCCACCATCCTGATGTTGTCGTTCATGCGGCTGCTTTTACTGACGTTGACGCCTGCGAAAGCCGGCGCAAAAAAGCAAAGCTTATCAATACCGGCGGCACTATCAATCTTGCCAGGATCGCCGGGAAGATGGGAAGTATTTTTGTTTTTTTAAGCACGGACTATGTATTTGACGGCAGGAAAAAGCGCCCATATTTAGAATCGGATAAGCCGCGCCCGTTGAATTTTTACGGCAGGACAAAACTTTTGGCGGAGAATTTTATACGCAGAAATCTGGACAAGTATTTTATAATACGCACTACCTGGCTCTACGGAAAAGGCGGGAAGAATTTTATAAATACGGTAATTAAGCTAAGCCGTGATAGGCGGATGATAAAAATCGTTGACGACCAGAAAGGCGCGCCTACGAATGTCATGGATTTGGCCGAATCCATAGGCAGATTATTGGAAAAAGCCGTTGCCCGGCCGCAACAATATAAAGGAATTTACAATATCACCAACAGCGGAAGCTGCAGCTGGTATAGCATGGCTAAGGAGATAGTAAAAAAGATGAATCTTGGCGTCAAGACTGAGCCAATAAAATCAAAGGAATTAAAGCGGCCGGCAAAAAGGCCGCTTAACTCTGTTTTAAATAATAATAAGTTTAAGCGTTTGGTTAAAAAACCGATGCGCAATTGGAAAGACGCGCTTAGCGCCTATCTTATCGAGCTTTGTGCAGCTAATGGTAAGAATTCCGGGAAACATAAGCGAAATATTGACCACCTTAATGCCATTACTAAAGCAAAAGTCAATAAAGGTTAGATTATAATCGTATTAGTGTTAACTATGAACTGTAAACTTAATAATCATGTCCTGCGATATAATTATACCGGTTTTTAACCAGGATAAATACACTAAAGAATGCCTTGCAAGCATTAAAGCTAATACCGATATAGATTATCGCATCATATTTGTTGATGATAACAGTAATGACGCCGATACCGTTAAATTTTTAGGCGCCATAAGCGATAAAAACATAAAAATCCTCAGGAATGAACAAAACCTTGGATGGGTAAAATCGGTTAACCGCGGCTTGGAGGAATCCGGCGCCGAATATGTCTGTATAATGAACAACGATACTATAGTATCTGGTGGCTGGCTGCCGGAGATGATTGCCGTTGCTGAGAAAGAAGCGGATATCGGATTGGTTAACCCTGAGTGGGAGAAGCCGGAGAAAATTTCAATATCAGATTATGCCGCAGGACGTAAGCGTTTTAGGGGAGAATACATAGAAACCGACTGGGTGCGCGGATTTTGCTTTTTAGTAAAACGGGAAGTTTTGAATAAAATAGGCGGCCTTGATGAGGCTTATAGCCCGGGATGCTTTGACGACTGTGATTTTTCCATGAGGGCGATTAAAGAGGGTTTTCGCTGCGTACGCGCAAAAGCGGCCTATGTTTACCACTACAGGAATATTAGTTATAAGGCCATATTAAAAGATAAAAGGTGGAACGAGTTATTAGAAGCAAAAAAACAATTATTTTACAGGCGCTGGGGCAGGCCCTTGAGGTTAGTTTTTATTTTTACCGAAAAAATAGTTGATAAGAAAGTGGCTGAAGATATGCTTTATTCTTTGGCGCGAAAGCAGCACCATCTTTATATCTGGGCATTGAGCAAAGATGTTCCCTTGGTAGAGCATACCAATGTCAGGATAAATTTTTTCCCTAAGGTATTTTTTAGCTTATTTGCAACCTTTGGATTATTAAATAACCTTGGGCGCAATATTGCCAAAAAATATAATGCTATATTTTTAAATGAGTCAGGTATATTTCGTTTATTTTTATTGCTTGGGTTAGATAAAAAGATAAATATCTTTTTAAGGGATTTTAATAGCATCGGCATAGGAACGGATATAATAAAGCAGGTGGAAAACATAAAAAATGAGCGCAAAATTGACGGTGGTTATTTTAACCAAAGACGAGGAAGATAAAATCTCCCGGTGCATTGAATCGGTGAAATGGGCGGATGAGGTTTTGGTTATTGATGATGAGAGCATGGATAGAACTAGGGAAATCGCAAAAGGCGCAGGCGCGCGAGTCATTGTCAATAAATCAAATGGCAATTTTGATAACCAGCGTAATATCGGCATAGACAATGCCTCTGGAGAATGGATTCTTCAAATGGATGCCGATGAGGTTGTAACGGATAAGCTCGGCAGTAAAATAGTTGAGGCGATAAGCAGCCCGGAAGATTTTGCTGCTTTTCAATTTAGGCGGAAGAATTATTTTTTAGGCCATTTTATGCGTTATGCTGAGCAGTATCACTATTGGCTAAGGCTTTTTAGGAAGGAAAACGGCCGTTACATAGGAGCGGATATTCACGAAAAACTTAAAATTGATGGCAAGACGGGGGTTATCGAAGCTGATATGGAACATTTTGCTTTTACTTCTATTTCGCAGTTTATCGCGCGGCAGAATCACTACAGTTCGTTTGAGGCGCAAGCAATGTTTGTGCGGGAAGGCGCCTTGCCGGAAAAGGTAATTAGATATAATATAAAGATAAAACCGCTTAAGATTTTTTGGAAAAATTATATTAAAAAAAATGGTTATAAAGACGGGATGCATGGTCTGATCTGGTGTGTTTTATTAGCTTTCAGGCATATTATGATTTGGACGAAATATTGGGAAATTATTAAACAAAAATAGGGACACATCCCATTTTTGCAGATCCATGATTATTGTTTGTTGAGTCCATGCGTGAAATAGGTAGTTCATTTTAAATTGAGTTTATTTATGGTTTAGAAAAATAGGATGTGTCCCTATTTTTAAGGAGATAGCGGTGAAGATATTAGGCATAGGTTCGCCTTTTGGCCACGATGCATCAGCAGCCTTATTAATCGACGGTGAAGTGGTTGCTGCCGCAGAAGAGGAAAGGTTTACGCGCTCAAAACATGCCGTGGGGCAGGCGCCTGTCAATGCTATCAGGTTTTGTTTGAAACAGGCCGGCATTAAGCCTTCGGATATAGAAATGGTTGCTTATCCATGGTCATATCAGGCACTTCTTGAGAAAAGGGCCGAGTATTTCTGGCGCACGATTTTTACCAAGCCGTCGCGGGCTTACAAGAAATTTTTTAATTGCCGGCGCGAGCTGGCAGGGCAGGAAAGGTTTCTTAAAAGCACTTTAGAAGAGACGGGTATTGTTATGGATAAAGTATCCGTTAAATGGGTTGAGCATCATTTGGCGCACGCGGCTTCAAGTTTTTATTTATCAGGAGCGGATGAGGCGGCGGTCATGTCTATTGACGGGGGAGGAGAGATTACCGCGACTTTATTAGGCCATGCCAAAGACGGCAGGATAAATAAAATTAAGGAGATACCCGCGCCTGATTCGCTGGGTAATTTTTATTCAACCATGACGGATTACCTGGGGTTTGAAAGGGAAGACGGCGAATATAAAGTAATGGGCATGGCTCCGTTCGGCGATACTGCTAAAATAAACTTTGACCACATTATTTACTGGAAAAATAAAAGTTACCACTGCAACGATGGCTATGTCTGGGTCACGCGGAGCAGGCGGGCCCGCTTCGATAAAGTTTATTCAAAAAAAATGGTTAACGAATTTGGCCCCGAGAGAAGCGGTGACGGCCTAAGCGAGCCTTATATAAATATTGCCGCGATAACGCAAAAGAAGCTTGAAGATATGACGCTGCTCCTTTTGGATGCCTATCTCGGAGATATTTTGAAAAAGTGCGGTAATTTGGTTTTTGCTGGAGGTTGCGCGCTTAATGTAAGCCTAAACAGAAAACTTTTGGAACATCCTTTGGTTAAATTTTTATGGGTTCAGCCGGCTTCTCATGATGCGGGCACGTCTTTGGGGGCGGCAGTTTTCGCCGCTAACGAAGCGGGGGATAAAATCAAGCCCATGGAACATGTTTATTTAGGGCCGGAATTTGATGATTCGGAAATAGAGAGAGCGGTCAAAGAAAACGGATTTTCTTTCACTAAGGAAAAGGATATAGCGGATACAGCGAGCGATTTAATAAAAAATGATAATATAGTGGGTTGGTTTCAAGGCAGGATGGAATGGGGGCCGCGCGCTTTAGGCAACAGAAGTATTTTGGGCAATCCGGTTATAAAAGGCACGGCGGATAGGATAAACGAGATTATAAAATTCAGGGAAAAGTGGCGTCCTTTTTGTCCGTCAATATTAAAAGAATACGCCGAGGAGATCATAGAAAGTAAGCACCCTTCTGCGTTTATGACTTTTTCTTTTAAGGTAAGCGATAAATGGCGCAATAAGATCCCGGAAGTAGTCCATGTTGACGGGACCGCCCGCCCGCAGATAGTGGAAGAAATTACAAACCCTCGTTATTATAGATTGCTCAGGCGTTTTTGTGATAAAACGGGGATACCTGTTTTAATTAACACTTCGCTTAATCGAAGAGGTGAGCCGATGGTTTGTTCGCCTCAGGACGCATTTGTTATGTTTAAAGAGAGCGGGCTGAAGTATCTGGCTATGGGAGATTATCTGATAAAAAAATAATTAGTATTGGCCCGGCCTTTTTTAAAAAAACCGGGTTAGGAATGGGAAAGGCAGGGCGGAGTGGATAAGGTTCCGGTATCGGTGGTAGTACTAACTAAGAATGAAGAGGTTAATATTATAGATTGTTTATCCAGCGTAAAAGGCTGGGCGGATGAAATAATAGTCGTAGACGATGAAAGTAAAGATAAGACGGTTGAACTTGCCAATGAATACGCGGATAAAGTATTGTTGAATAAAATGAAAGTCGAAGGGGCGCATAGGAATTGGGCATACGCGCAAGCAAGAAATGAATGGGTTTTAAGTCTTGATGCCGATGAGCAGGTTAGCCCTGAACTAAAAAATGAAATAGATAGAGCCCTGGCTGATACCGATTGCGTTTGTTTTTCTATCCCCCTACGCAACTTTATAGGTAAGCATTGGGTGCGTTACGGAGGGTGGTATCCAGCCGGCAAAGTCAGGCTTTTTAAGAGAAGTAAATTTAAATACGAAGAAGTAGAAGTCCATCCCAGGGTATTCACAGAGGGCAGATGCGGTTTTTTAAAATCGGACATTATTCATAAGGGGTATCCTGATTTTGAGCATTTTTTAGCCAGTGTAAACCGCCAGACTACTCTTGAGGCGCGTAAGTGGGTTAATACAAACCGTAAGATGTCTTTTGGCAAGGCGATGTGGCGCACCATAGACAGGTTTTTCCGTGCTTTTATCGGCAAAAAAGGTTATAAAGACGGCCTGGTAGGTTTTATGGTGGCTTTGTTTGCTTCCTGGTATCAGATTTTAAGTTATGCTAAATATCGGCAGATGAAACAAGAGGCAAGTCAAATTGAAAAATGAAAACAAGGAAATAGTTTTTGAGAAGAAGTTTAAAAATAGGTAGATCGATATGCCGGATAAAAATACAACAAATAAGATATCAAATACTGCTAAGTGTGATATCATTATTCTGGTTTGGAACGAATTAGAGGCGACAAAGGATTGCATAAGCAGTATTCTTAAAAACACGGAAACTCCCTACCGTTTAATAATTATTGATAATGCCAGCCAACCTGAGGCGCGCGATTATCTTGCCGGGCTCAGAGAAAAATTTAAAGATTTGACCATAGTAAGAAATGAAGAAAACTTAGGCTATGTCAAAGCGGTAAATCAGGGAATAAAACTTAGCTCATCGGAATTTGTTTGTTTGCTTAATAATGATACCATAGTCTGCCGCGGATGGTTAGGAGAAATGCTTAATATCGCGGTTAATAATTTTCAGCTCGGCATAATTAATCCTTCCAGCAATACCCTTGCGCAAGCTTTGCCTAAAAAGTATACTCTTGAGGCGTATGCCGAAAGCCTCAATATATTTAAAGGACAGTGGGCTGAATTAGGCCAGTGTTCCGGATTCTGTATGTTGATCAGGCGGGAGGTGATAAATAAGATCGGCCTGTTTGATGAAACTTATGAAGTCGGATATTTCGAAGAATCGGATTATTGCCGAAGGGCCCAGCGGGCCGGCTATCAATTTGCGCGGGCAAAGGCGGCATATGTATACCATATTGAAAGGGCTAGTTTTAAAAATCTCTCCGATAAGGAAAAGATATTTAATAAAAACAGGAAATTATTTGAGAGCCGCTGGGGTAGATCACTGCGCATATTATGCCTGATTTCCAAGCCGCCGAAAGATATAATTGATAAAGACGAAATGGACCAGATTATAATGAATTCCGCCAAGGATAACCACAGGGTCTATGTTTATATAAGAAAGAAGTTAGTTTCTGAATTTAACCTGCCCGAACATTCCAATATACTGATTTTTCCTTTCAACGATATTTTTTATCCTCTGGCCAGTTTTTTAAAAATTATCACCAAAAAACACACCAAAAGATTCAATTTGATCCTTATTGACGGCTTAATTTTTTACCACATCCTAAAGTGGTTTGCCTTTATTCATAAAGCGAAGATTATGTTTAGCCCGCACCTGGAGCGCGCGATTGAAGCTTCGCAAAAAGAATCTTTCGGAAAAAAATAATGAAAAAAATTATATTTTTAGACAGAGACGGAGTGATTAACGGATATCCCGGAGATGGAAGATATGTTACTAAAATGGCTGAATTCAGATTTTTGCCCGGGGCTAAAAAAGCGATAGCAAGGCTTACAGAAGAAGGTTTTGATATTTTCATTATTTCTAATCAGGCGGGAGTTTCCAAGGGGCTATATTCGTACAAAGAATTAGATAAAATAACGCGGCATATGCTTAAAGGCATTGAGTCGGCGGGGGGCAATATTTCCAGGGTGTATTACTGTATCCATCAGGATAAACATAAATGCGCCTGCCGTAAACCTAAGACAGGCCTGATACGTAATGCGCTTAAGGAAGCGGCCATCGGTAAGGCCGCCGCAAGAAATGCATTCTTCATTGGTGACAGCATAAGAGACGTTATAACGGCAAAGCGCGCGAAAATAAAATCAATACTTGTTTTTTCCGGCAAAGAAAAACCCTCCAACAGGAGCGGCTGGGAAATAATGCCTGATTATACGGCTAAGGATTTATTTTCAGCGGTAGGATTAATTTTAAGATTAAACGCGCATTAGTTAAGAAAGGAAAACTGCGTGAAGATTCTCATAGTTTATGCTACTGCAGGTGCCGGGCATAAGAAAGCAGCGGAGGCGGTTTATCAAGCCGCAAAGCAAAAAAAACTTGATGTAAAAATTATCGATATCTTAGATTACGCCAACCCCTTTTTTAAATATCTCTATTCTTGCGGGTATATTTTTTTAATAAAGAATTTTAGCTTTCTCTGGCGCCTAATTTTTTATATAACGCATCATTCCAGAAGCACGCTGATCAGGAAAATAATCGCATTTTTTGACAGTTTGAATTGCGGGCGCTATTTTGATTTTTTAAGGCAGGAGCGTTTTGACTTGGTGATTTCCACTCATTTCATGAGCACTGAAATGACTTCGCGCCTAAAAGATGATTTAGCTATGAGGCTTGTTAATGTTGTAACTGATTACGGCGTGCACCGCCTTTGGCTTAACCTTAAAACGGATAAATATCTTGTCGCCTCAAATTTTACCAGGGATATATTAGTATCTTACGGTATCGCGGAAAATATTATCAGCGTAACAGGCATACCTATTGATTCAAAATTTTCCCAAAACTATGACAGGGTGGAGTTATCCGAAAAGCTTGGAGTAAGCAACAATCTATTTACAATACTGATTATGACCGGCGCGATAGGCATGGGCCCGATAAGGGAAATTATTGAGGCATTAAAAAACGATAACCAGCTGCTTGTTGTGTGCGGGAGTAATAAAAGACTCTATGCTCAATTGGAAAATATCTCATCGCCGAATTTAAAACTTTTTGCTTTAGTGGATAATGTTTACGAACTGATGAGCGTCTCCGACTTGATAATTACAAAACCGGGCGGCATGAGTGTTTCTGAATCGCTTACGAAAAGCCTGCCGATGATATTTTTTTCTATTATTCCGGGCCAGGAATTAGTTAATGCCGAAATCATCCAGGAATCAGGAGCAGGCATAATTTTAAAAGATGCCGGTAAAATCAAGGATTTAGTGGCGGAATTCAGAAACAATAAGGAAAAGTTGCTTAACTTTAAAAATAACGCAGGCAGCCTGTCTCATCCGGACGCGGCCGTCAAGATATTGGATGTATCTTTAGCTAACCCCGCGTCGTAAAATATCGTAAAAATCTCTTCGACATTTTTACGATACTCCGCGGGTAGGTTCAAGCTTAATAAGTTCTAGCCTACTCCGAAGCTTAAAGGGGGAAATTCTCGAAGAGAATTTACCCCTTGCTTAAGCAAGGAGATAATTCGCGCAAATAATTTACACCAGCTTTGCTGTTGTAAATTATGCGCTCATTATATGATAGCCCAAGTAGCCCTGCCCATACCTATAAACAAACTGTTTGATTATTCCATCCCGCAAAGTTTAACGGATCAAATTTTAAAAGGCATGCGGGTAAAGGTGCCTTTTAGGAATTTATCATTAGTCGGCTATGTCGTAGAAATTTCCCCTACTTCTAATATTAAAGAGCTTAAATTCATAACCTCAGTGCTGGATAAAACACCCGTTTTGAGCGTTCCTTTTTTTAAGCTCGCCGAAGAGATATCAGCTAATTATTTTTGCTCACTGGGAGAAGCGATTGATAAAATGATGCCGTCTCTTTTAAAAAAGGGCAGGAGGTTAGAGCAGCCGCTGGAGCCGCCGCGGAAAGAAGTATTGCCTAAAGTGAAAGAACAGGTTGTTTTATTCCATGATATTTCCGGGAAAAAATGGCAGTTTTTTAAGGAAAAAATGGCAAAAACTTTAAGTGAAAATAAAGGAGTGATATTCTTGGCGCCGCAGATAGACCTATGCTTGGTAGCCAAGGATTTGATAGAGCGGGAATTCGGCGTCTCAGTTACCCTGCTGCATAGCCGTAATAAAGATAGCGATGAGCTTGCGAATTGGCTGAAAGTTAAAAGTGGAAAAATACGTGTTGTGGTGGGGACTTCTTTTGCCGTATTTGCTCCTTTAGTCAATCTCGGCCTGATTATCATAGATGATGAAGATAATATCGTTTATAAACAGGAGCAGTCACCGTTTTTCCACTGCCGGGACATAGCTTTGTTGCGTATAAAACGGGAAAAAGCGGATATGGTCTTATCAAGCCCGGCTCCGTCTCTGGAGTCGTATTATCAGGCAAAAAAGAAAAAATATAAGCTGGCGGGTATTAGTGGAGATTTCAGGCCTTCGTTTAACCTGCAGATAGTAGACACCTCCGATGAGTACAGAAAACAGAAGAAAAAAAACATTATTTTATCCAGAGCCATGGAAGATAATATCAGAAGCTCGCTTTCAGGCGGCGGGCAGGTGATGCTTTTTTTAAACCGCGTGGGGTTTGCGACCTATGCCGCTTGTAAAAGCTGTGGTTTTGTGATGAAGTGTACCCGCTGCAGCAAGAGCCTCATCTTTTTCTATGAAAAAAAAGAGATGTTTTGCGGTTCGTGTAATTTTAAGGCCGGCCTGCCCGAACTTTGCCCTGCCTGCGGGCTTGACTATATCAGGTATTCGGGGCTTGGCACGGAAAAATTAGAGAGCGAAATCTACAGGCTATTCCCGCAAAAAATAATATTGCGTTACGACCGGTTAAGCGCAAAATATGCCAAGAGCCGGCAACAGGATATTGGATTAAAAAATAAGAAGTTTGATATACTCATAACCACACAGGTTATAATTAATGAATTACATAATTTAAAAGATGTCGCCTTGGTGGGTATTCTTTCTTTAGATGCCTTGTTAAACCGCATTGACTTTAGGGCGGCAGAAAAAACATATCAGCTGTTATTACGCCTGGTTTCCTGCGCCAGGCAAAAAGTAGTAATACAAACAAATTTTCCTGAGCACTACATGATAAGGCCGTTATCCGCCAATGATTACGGCGCCTTCTATAAAAAAGAGTTAAAATACCGCAAAGAGCTGCTTTTTCCGCCGCTGGCGCATCTGGCTAGCATAAATTTGAGAGGAAGGCACGAAGAGAAAGTAAGGCTTGCCGCGGATGAGTTGCTGGGTTATTTAAAGCGCGAAATTTCTTCAATTGAAAATAATGAGAAAGATAAGCATATTGAATTATCCGGCCCGGCAGCTGCCATGCCCTTGAAGTTGAGGGGCAATTTCAGGTATAATATTTTAGTAAAATCTAAGTCGCGCACGCGTATGGCCAGGTTTTTAAACAATAAATTGCGTAATTTTAAAAAATCGGGAATAATCATAACGGTAGATATCGATCCATTATAAGAAAGTATTGAGTAATGAGTATCGTGTACCAAGAAGTTCAAAATACGCAATACTCAATACTTGATACTCAATACCCAAAAATGCGTATTGTTTTTTTTGCAAGCGGAAAATTCGCCATACCAATCTTGCGGGAGCTTTTGTCCTGCGGGCATGATATCGTCTGTGTTGTTAGCCAGCCGGATAAAAAAGCTGGAAGGCGCCTGAAGATGAGAGCGACGCCCGTAAAAGATTATTGCTTGGAAAACAATCTTGCGCTATTCCAGCCCTCAGGCCTTAACGGAAGCTCAGCTTTTAATTATTTGAAAGCATTGGATGCGGATTTATTTATTGTTGTTCAGTACGGTATTATTATGCCCGAAAGAATAATCAGTCTGCCGAAGATTTTTTCGATTAATATCCATGCCTCGCTGCTTCCTAAATATAGGGGGGCTGCCCCGATTAACTGGGCCATAATCAATGGTGAGAAGGAAACCGGGATTAGCATAATAAAAATGGATGAGTTTGTGGATACGGGAGAGATTATTTTAAAAAAATCTCTCCCGATATCCGAAAATGATGACGCCCAAACCCTGAGTGTGGCGCTTTCAGAGCTGGCGAAAAAAATGATTATCGAGGCAATAGTTTTGATACAGAATAAAATGTTCAAACTGACGCCCCAGGAAGATGTGTTGGCTTCTTATGCCCCTAAATTGTCCAAGAAAAACGGCTTGATAAGATGGGATAGGCCTAAAGAAGATATTTATAATTTGATTAGGGGGCTCCTTCCTTGGCCTGTTGCTTATACTTATTTTAAAGGCAGGGTATTTAAGATTTATAAGGCAGCGCATAAAGGTATTAAAGATAATTTTAATAGCCAGTTTGACCAGTTGCCCGGGCAGATTGTGTTTATTGATTCTGGAGAAATATGTGTGCGTTGTTTTGACGGGTTAATCGCGATTAAAGAATTACAATGTGAAGGCGGAAGGCGCATGCCTGTCCGTGATTTTATTGCCGGCCATGATATAAAAAAGGGAGATATGCTCGGATAGCATAATCAGCCGTTTTTTTAGTCGCGCAAAATAAATTGCCTAAACTGCGTTGGATTAGCATGGCCGCTTTGGCCCGATTTTTCGCGGGGACGCATAATTTTCCCCGGCGTGGAAAATTATGCTCCGCTACTCGGCCTCGCTCTGGCCGACAGGCAATCAAAGGTCAGCCGTGCCCGCTCGGCCTGCGTTAGGCCCTGCTCAAAATCAGGCCAAGACGGCAGGTGAATTTAGGCAATTTTTAATATGCTGCTTTTTTCATTTTTCTCTTGCATAGAAATAAAACAGTGCTATAATTAATTTTCTAAGGGTAATTTATTTTTAATTCATGAATTTCCATTTTTAATTTATAATTCCGAGCGGAGCGAGGCGCTATGCCTGAATTAAGAAAAGATCCTATTACCGGGCGTTGGGTTATTATCGCGACAGAGCGCGCTAAAAGGCCTGATCAATTTACCGGGCACGATGAAAGCCCTCATGAGGGGAAATGCCCTTTTTGCGAAGGTTCTGAATACGATACTCCGCATGAAGTTTATGCGGTACGCACAGCGCATACCCAGCCCAATACCGCCGGCTGGCAGGTCCGGGTTGTCCCCAGCCTCAAACCCATGCTTTCCATAGAAGGGGCCCTTGATAGGCATGGAAAAGGGATATTTGATGTTGTCAATGGTGTAGGGGCCCATGAAGTCATTATTGAAACTCCTCAGCACGTTGCTAATATGGCAGATTTGCCTGTCGAGCAGATTAATAACGTAATAAACGTATATATGCATAGGTTTACGGATTTGGAAAAAGATGAGCGTTTTAAATATTTACTCGTGTTTAAGAATTACGGCTGGGCCGCCGGCGGAGGCAGGATCAAACATGCCCGTTCACAGCTTATTGCTACCCCTGTTAATCCAAAACGCGTAAAAGAGGAGCTGGCGGGAGCTAAAAAATATTTCGATTATCATGAGCGTTGTATTTTTTGCGATTTGATAAAGCAGGAGGTTGATTTTAAAGAGCGCGTAGTCGCGGAAATTGACGGCTTTGTAGCGATTGTCCCTTTTGCTTCGCGTTTTCCGTTCGAAATATGGATTTTGCCGAAAGACCATAATTGTGATTTCAGCACAATAACTGCCGGCCACCAGAAAGAGCTTGCGGAGATGTTAAAGCTGGTTTTATTAAAATTAAAAAAAGCGGCAAATGATCCGCCCTATAATTATATTATCCATACGGCACCGTTTAGAAGGCCGAAATTAGGCTATTGGAAAACAATACATGAAGATTTTCATTGGCATATCGAAATTATACCGCGGCTTACGCGTGTAGCCGGTTTTGAATGGGGCACGGGTTTTTACATTTGCCCTCTTCCTCCGGAAAGCGCGGCTAAATTTTTGAGGGAAGTGCAAGTGTAGCGGAGAATGAAATTTTTCCGTAATGAATCAACAGCTTAGAGGGTAAGTATGGCACAATTACGAAGAGATCCAATAGGAGGCAGGTGGGTTATAGTAAATACTGAACACCCTATGCTTCCGGATGACTTTATCAAGGAAGAGCATAAGTTTAAGCCGATGAGCTGTCCTTTTTGCCCGGGAAATGAACACATGACCCCTCCTGAGGTGGATGTAATAAGGGATGAAAATACAATGCCTAATTCTCCCGGTTGGCACATCCGCGCGGTCCCCAATAAGTTTCCGGCATTAATCATCGAGGGGGATTTGGACAGGCGCGGTTTTGGCATATACGATATGTCTCACGGCGTAGGCGCTCATGAGGTAATTGCCCAGAGCCCGCAGCATGATAAGGAAATAACGGATTTGGAAGACGGCGAAGTAATGAATATGCTTTCCATGTATTGCCGTAGATCTATAGATCTTGCCAATGATAAAAGGTTTAAGTACATAATGATTTTTAAAAATTACGGGCCTTCAGCGGGCGCATCCCTTGAACATCCGCATACTCAATTAATTGCCTTACCCATGATTCCTAAGAATGTTCTTGAAGAGCTTAAAGGTGCCTGCAGCTATTTTCATTATAAGGATAGGTGTATATTTTGCGATATTCTTAGGCAGGAGATTAACGATAAAGACAGGATTATTGTAGAAAATAAATATTTTGTCGCTTTATGCCCTTATGTTTCGCGTTTTCCTTTTGAAGTATGGATTATGCCGAAGAAGCATAATGGTTATTTTTGCCATGCGACGCATGAAGAGCTTCCCGAGATGGCTGGTATTCTAAAGAATGTATTGGCGCGCGTGAAGGCCGTTTTATCTAATCCGGCATATAACTATATAATTCATACGACTCCCGTGAATACGCCGGACATGGAAGAAGGTTATCATTGGCATATAGAGATCATGCCGAAGCTTACCCGTATTGCCGGTTTTGAATGGGGCACTGGTTTTTATATGGTTTCAACTCCCCCGGAAATAGCCGCCAGATATTTAAGAGAAGCCAAAATTTAATCACATATTATAATAATAGCAGGAGGTAATAAAATGACTGTAAAAATAGGTATTAACGGATTTGGCAGAATCGGCAGAATGGTTGCCCGGGCGGTTTTTGAAAAAGGCAATAAGGATTTAGCGGTTGTGGCGGTAAACGATATCGCAGACAGTAAATCCATGGCGCATCTATTTAAATACGATTCTGTGCACGGAAGGTTTAAAGGGGAAGTCTCGGTTAAGGGGGATAATATCGTAATAGACGGTAAAGAGATAAAAGTTTTTTCCGGTAAAGACCCTTCTGATATTCCCTGGAAAAACGCGGGCGTAGATGTAGTTGTAGAGTCCACGGGTATTTTTACTACCAAGAATGACGGCGTAAATAAAAAAGGCAGAGAAGTCAAAGGCGCCATAAACCACATCACCAAAGGAGGGGCAAGGAAAGTTGTTATAAGCGCTCCTGCCCAGGATGAAGATATCACGATAGTCTTAGGGGTAAATGACGATAAGTATGACCCGCAAAAACACGTGGTTTCCAATGCCTCCTGCACTACAAATTGCCTGGGGCCGGTAGCTAAAGTTTTAAATGATTCCTTCGGAATTGAAAAGGGTTTAATGACCACAATCCATGCCTATACTAATGACCAGCGCCTCCAGGATATGCCGCACTCGGATATGCGCAGGGCCCGGGCAGCAGCCTTGTCTATGATACCGACATCTACCGGCGCTGCCAAGGCGATTGGTTTGGTAATTCCTGAGTTGAAAGGTAAATTGGACGGTTTTGCTATCCGGGTTCCGGTTGCCAATGTTTCAGTCGTGGATTTGAGCTGCACGGTTAAAAAACAGACTACCGCCGAAGAAGTAAATAAGGCATTAAAAGAAGCGGCCTCCGGCAAAATGAAGGGTTATCTTGATTATACCGAAGAAGACGTAGTATCTAGCGATTTTAACCACAGCACCGCTTCGTCTACCGTTGACGCTAAGCTGACTAAGGTAATCGGAGGGAATTTCGTTAAGGTAATCGCTTGGTATGATAACGAGTGGGGATATTCCAACCGCGTAGTTGATTTAATTGAATTTATCGCCAAAAAGGGCCTGTAATCTAAATAGCCGGGCCGAGAAATTGCTTGACAATTTCAGGTTTTATGTTATACTTATTTTGACACAACGTTAGTGTTAAAAAGACAATGAAGTCCGCGGAAAAAGCGGACTTTTTGTTTGTATAAGATTAAAAATATATCCTGCCATGAGGCAGGCAGAGTGAATAAGAGTGATGGCGCTCTCAAGAGAGAGCGCTGTTTTTTTATGAGGTGGATATAATGAGTTTTGAAGAATTCGCCAAACAACTCAGCCCGAAAATCAAGGCACTTGCCAGGAAGCATGCTCCATCGTGCGGTTTTGTGGATCAGGATGACCTTTTTCAGGAAGCCCTGATTTATTTATGGATTAAGTGGAGAAGCGGAGAATTAAACGACAAAACTAAAAGCTACATTATAAAAGGATGTTACTTTGATATAAAAAACTTTTTACGCAAAGCAATGGATTCCACAACCCATATCAGCTTAAGCATGCCGATTGACGAGGACGGTACGGCTTTAGGAGAAACAGTGACGGATAAAAATGCCGTAGAT
The DNA here is from genome assembly GCA_002796125.1 of Candidatus Ghiorseimicrobium undicola. Taxonomy (GTDB): domain Bacteria; phylum Omnitrophota; class Gorgyraeia; order Ghiorseimicrobiales; family Ghiorseimicrobiaceae; genus Ghiorseimicrobium; species Ghiorseimicrobium undicola. The sequence continues at coordinate 8,116 of PCWA01000045.1, read as the reverse complement.
GAGAGAGGCAGGGACGCGGCATTGTTAATAGATACCATACGTAACGACGGGCTGACTAAAAGAGAAAAAGAGGTCTTTGAGCATTTTCTTAAGGGTTTAAATACCAGGCAGATTGGCGAAAGGCTGGGAATTTCCCATGTCAGGGTAGTTAAGCTTGAGAAGAACATTTGGGAAAAAACAAGGCATAAAATAAACCATTAAATAAAAATTTATAAATTACGGCTTTTAAGAAAATATCCTGAAAGCCGTAATTTTTTGTTTGCAAATGGTTACCTTCTGATATAATAGCTGAAAGGAGAAAAAAGTTATGCTTAAAAGAATTAATCCGGCAAGGACCAAGTCATGGCTTGCCCTAAAAAATCATTATCGTGATATAAAAAACAGGCATATGGCGGATATGTTTAGAGACGATCCGGAGAGGTTCTCTAAATTTTCGCTTCGATTTGAAGATATGCTTTTTGATTATTCAAAGAATATTCTAACGGAGCAAACGTTAAAGTTGCTTTTGTCTCTTGCGCAGGAAACTTGCCTGAGAGACGCTATAGAGCAGATGTTTAGCGGGGCAAAAATTAATGAAACCGAAGGCCGCGCCGTGCTGCATACCGCTCTTAGAAACCGTTCAAATTCTCCCGTGGTTACGGAAGGAAAAGATGTGATGGGAGAAGTCAATTCCGTATTAGGGCAAATGCGGCAGTTTTGCGATGATCTTATTTCGGGAAATTGGAAAGGTTATACAAATAAGCCGATAAGCGATATTGTCAATATCGGCATAGGAGGCTCTGACCTGGGTCCGGCAATGGTAACAGAAGCTTTAAGGCCTTATAAGAAGCGTATTAACGCGCATTTTGTCTCTAATGTTGATGCCAGCAACATAGCGGAAGCATTAAAGATGATTAATCATGAGACCGCCGTATTTATCGTAGCCTCAAAAACCTTTACTACGCAGGAGACCATGGCCAATGCTCATACCGCCAGAAGATGGTTTATGGAATCAGCCAAAGACGAGGCGCATATCAAGCGGCATTTTGCCGCCGTCTCAACCAATGAGGAAAAAGTAAAAGCATTCGGTATAGCGCCGGAGAATATGTTTAGATTCTGGGATTGGGTAGGCGGCAGGTTTTCTCTTTGGTCGGCTATCGGGCTTTCCATCGCCGCGGTTATCGGATTTGAGAATTTTATCCATATGCTTGAGGGGGCGCACGCAATGGACAAGCACTTCAGAGAAGCCCCTTTTAATAAAAATATGCCGGTGATAATGGCATTAATCAGTATCTGGTATAATAATTTTTTCGGCGTCCAGACAGAGGCGATTCTGCCTTATGACCAATACCTGCACAGGTTTCCCGCGTATCTTCAGCAGGCCGATATGGAAAGCAACGGAAAATGCGTGAATAGAAAAGGCAGGCGCTTTAATTATCAGGTCGGCCCTGTTATTTGGGGGGAATGCGGAACCAACGGCCAGCACGCCTTCTATCAATTGATACATCAGGGTACAAAGCTTATCCCTTGTGATTTTATAGCCCCCGCGGTTTCGCATAATCCGATAGACGCGCATCACAACATGCTGCTTTCCAATTTTTTCGCCCAGACAGAAGCGTTAATGAAGGGCAAGACATTAAAAGAGGCGCAAGATGAACTTCGGGCATCAGGAAAATCTGACAAAGAGATAAAAAAACTTGCCCCTTTTAAGGTTTTTGAGGGCAATAAGCCTTCCAATTCCATATTGATTAAAAAGATAACGCCTTATAATTTAGGGGCTCTTATTGCCCTGTATGAACATAAAGTTTTTAGTCAGGGGATAATCTGGAATATATTCAGTTTTGACCAGTGGGGAGTAGAGCTGGGGAAAAAGTTAGCAAAGAATATACTAAGCGAGTTGTCAGGCAATGAAGAAATTACTTCGCATGATTCTTCTACTAACGGATTAATAAACGCGTTAAAAAATATGCGTTCTTCTTAAAAATGTTTTGTGATTTAACCTGTAAATACGCTGAATTTCCCAAGGAGGAGGCCGTAGACGGCTCTGCCTCCTGCAGGACTTTTTTGGCTTTATTCTGCGCCAAAAAGAAAATGCTTGTAGAGAAGAATAAGCTTTGCGGGGATTATCTGGATAAAAAAAATAAGAGAAATGCCATGAATAAACAGCTTGCCATTGTTCTTATCGCGTCCATATTTTTTACAGCGCTATGTGCCTACGCAGACGCCCTGCTGGAGAAAGGGCAGGCATACGATAATAAAGGGATGTATAATGAGGCGATTTCTGAATTTACTTCGGTTATAGAAGATAATCCCGCTTACGCAGAGGCTTATTTTAGCCGCGGCAGCACATATTTTAAAAAAAGCGATTTAGATTCGGCCATTGCCGATTATAGCAAAGCGATAGAAATTAACCCTGAATTTTACGCGGCATTCTATAACCGCGGCAGCGCCTACTTTAAAAAGAATGATTTTGACATGGCGATATTAGATTTCAGCAAAGCCATAGAATATAACGCCGAAGATATATCCGCTTATTATAACCGGGCAAAGGCATACTTTAGCAAAGGCATGTTTGATGAGGCCATTCTTGACTATAGCCGGATTCTTGAGATTGAGCCAAGCCGTGTAGTAGAATATTGTAACCGAGGCAATGCGTATCTTAGAAAGGGAGATATTGAGAAGGCGCTGTCTGATTATAACAAGGCTATAGAAATGTCGCCTGATTTTGCCCTCGCCTACTATAATCGCGCGGTTGTATATTTCATGCGGGAAGAATACGACAAATGCTGGCAGGACATTCATAAGGCTGAGTCCCTGGGGTATAAGATACCCGAAAGTTTTCTGGGCAGATTAAAAAATAGCTCCGGCAGGGATTTCTGAATTATAAATTTATTAGGGTAATTTTACAAAATTGTATTATAATGGTAAAAAAGTTTTAGGCTGCCAGGCGCAATCAAGGTATGGAAAATAAAAGAATATTAATAGTTGATGATGAGATATTCTTCTTGCAGCTGATTGATTCAATGCTCAAGCGTATAGGCGGCTATGAAGTTATGACGCTGATAAATACGCATGATTTAGTCAAGCGCATAAATGATTTTAAGCCGGACATTATATTTTTGGATATTGTGATGCCTGAGGCGGACGGTATAGAAGCATGCCGTAAGCTAAAAAATGAGCTTTATATTAAGGATATCCCGGTCATAATGCTTTCGGCGATGTCCAGAGACGAAGATAAAAAACGGGCATTTGAGGCGGGCGCCGATGATTTCATCGCAAAGCCGGTAACGAAAGAAATCTTAATAAGTAAAATAGATAATTTTTTAGGGCGTAAGGAATAGGCAATATTTTTTAAAAATGTATATTGAAAGGTATTGAGATGGCAAATTTTTCTTTTGATATTGTTTCGGAAGTTGACTTGCAGGAAATGGATAATGCCGTAAACCAGGCAAGGAAGGAATTGGCTCAGCGCTATGATTTTAAGAACAGCAAAGCCTCCGTTGATTATGACCGTAAAGAGAAGCGGATTGTTTTAATCGCCGATGATAATTTTAAACTAAAGGCGCTTAGCGATATCCTGCTTACGCGCATGGGAAAAAGAGGCATTTCTCCAAAATCCCTTAAGTTTAATGATCCGGAAAAAGCTTTTGAAGGTTATCTGCGCCAGAAATTAGACATCTGCACCGGCATTGATAAGGAAAAAGCTAAAGAACTGGTGGCAATCATAAAGAAATTAGGGTTAAAAGTCCAGGCGCAGATTGAAGGCGAAAAAATAAAGGTCAGTTCGCCGAAAAAGGATGACTTGCAGGTGGTTATTGCGCACCTCAGGGGTTTGGATTTTTCCCTGCCTTTAAATTTTTGCAATTATCGGTAATAGCCCAAAAATGTTTGCCTTAGGCCCGTAATCTCCGCATATAGCCTTTTATATTCAAGATGCAGAAAACTTACATTACTGTAATCGGCGCAGGGGTAGTGGGCCTTGCAATTACCTATGAGCTGTCGAAGCATAATAAAGACATTCTTGTTTTAGAGCGCCATGATTCTTTTGGAAGGGAAACAAGCTCGCGAAATTCAGAAGTTATACACGCGGGGCTTTATTACGCGCCGCATTCCTTAAAAGCGGATACCTGCATAAGAGGAAACCGCCTTTTATATGAACTTTGTAAAAAACATGACATCGCGCATAAAAAATTAGGTAAGCTGGTAGTGGCCAGCGGCGATGATGAAATTAAGAAGATAGAATCTATTTACGAAAACGCGCAAAAAAGCGGTGTTCGGGATCTGAAGTTTTTAGGCTCGGGCGAAATTAGCGGTTTAGAGCCTGATATAAGAGTAAAAAAAGCGCTATTTTCTCCTGATTCTGGTATAATTGATACCCACGGTTTGATGAAGTTCTTTTATAAGGCAGCTGAAGCTAACGGTGTGATCTTTTCTTTTTCAAGCGAGGCGGCGGGTATAGAGAAAAAAAGCGGCGGATACGCGGTAACGGTAAAAGAACCCGGCGGGGAATTATTCAAATTTGAAACCAGGTTTGTTGTAAACGCGGCAGGCCTTTCATCCGATAAAGTGGCGGCAGCCGCCGGTATGGACATAGAGAAACTTGGTTATAAAATATCCTATTGCAAAGGCCAGTATTTTAGGATAAAAAATTCCGGAAAATTTTCCATAAAACGGCTAATATATCCTCCGGCAACTAAAATAGATTTAGGTATCCATATTACTCCTGATTTGGCAGGTTCCCTGCGGCTGGGGCCTGATGCCAAATACATAGACCATATTGATTACAGCGTAAACGAAGAAGATAAAAAAATATTCCTGAATTCAGCTAAAAGGTTTTTACCGGCTCTTGAAATAGGCGATTTGATAAGTGATACCTGCGGCATAAGGCCAAAATTACAGGAAGAAGGAGAAGATTTTCGCGATTTTGTCATAAGGGAAGAGGGCGCCGAAGGCCTTGACGGCTTTATTAACTTAATCGGTATAGAATCTCCCGGTTTGACTGGTTGCCTGGCCATAGCCGAAATAGTTAACACCTTCATTAAAAAAGGTAAATGAAATTTCTGGAAAAAGCCAGAAATCTAAAAGGAGGATAGATGGGTTATTTGAAAAAGAAAAAGATAAAATTCGGCCAAAAAGTAAAAAGAATCAAAAAAAGGAAAAAGCTGGAGAAAAAGGGGCTTAACCCCGATGATTTTTTTAGAGGGAATTCTTATATAGCCGAACATAAGGTTAAAGAATAGAAGATTAGGGAAGTTTTTCTGCAAGATAGGAAAATTATGGCTCAAAATTAAAGAGCAATTTTGAGCGCCCCGGCAAAACTATTTAAATCTTGACAGATTTAAATAGCCGGCCCCGCGGGCAGATTTTTGAGAAACAAAAATCTGGGCGGTTACCAAGAAGCGGTTTTTTTTACTTATAATAGTGTAGGCTATAGTGCAAAGCTGGCACATAGCTAAAAATCGAGATTAGACTAAGGCGTCTATTTAATGTGTTAAGCCGGGAAGGCTTAAAATTAAATGGGCGCCTTTTGTTTTTTACTGAGTGCGGAACTTTGAACCTTATGGGAAAATTACTGGCGCCTGGAGAGGAGCGAAAGAAATGAAAAAGGTATTGGTTTTAGCGGTTGGTTTATTGGTTTTGTGCGTGTCAGGTGCGGTTTTTGGCAGCGAGGGAGTATTGGATAACCTGGATATTGAAGTTTCCGGAACGTTAGATTTCTATTCTCAATATATCTGGCGGGGGTTTGCCCTGGATACCGATCCTGTCATCCAGCCGGGTTTTAGTTTGAGTAAATATGGGTTCACGCTTAGCTGGTGGGGGAGTTTTGATGTAGATAACAATGATAGCTTAAATTCCGACGAATCTGATGTGATAATTGATTACACGAAGGAATTTGATAACTTTAGCTTATCATTGGGTCATACTTATTATGATTTTCCGGGTACGGGCAGCTATAGCAGGGAATTTTACGCGGGTTTTGCTCTGCCGGATTTTTTCCTCTCACCAAGCCTTACCTATTATCACGATTATGGCGATGAGGATAACGGCGGCGGAGATGGTGATTATCTGGTACTTGATGTTTCTAAAAGTTTTACCGTAGTGGATGATCCGGAAATCACTTTGGACTTGGGCGCGCACTTGGCCTATAACAATGAGTTATTTATTGCCGGAGAGGGCGGCGACTGTTTATTTAGCGCCGGGCTTACTATCCCATTAAAAGAAAATTTAACTTTTTCGCCAAGCATAAACTATTCGGTTCCCTTCGGCGACTTAGAGGATACAAATGATGGCAACCAGAAAGAACGTTTTTATGCCGGCTTTAGCCTGGGATATGCATTCTAAGGGGTGATAAAATGTTTACTAAACTACGTAAAGGAAAATTTGGATTGGTGCTGCCGGTTTTGTTTCTTACCTTGGGGTTGGGGAGTTTGGCTTATGCTGAAGAATTAAGCGTGGAGGCGAACACGACGGCGATTAATACGGTCTGGACGCTTATCGCGGCTTTCCTTGTATTTTTCATGCAGGCGGGTTTTGCCATGGTGGAGACGGGTTTTACCCGCGCAAAAAATGCCTGCAACATAATGATGAAAAACCTTATGGATTTTGCCATCGGCTCAATCGTTTACTGGATTATCGGGTTCGGCATTATGTTTGGGGCAAGCGCTTTCGGGCTTTTTGGTACTGATGGATTTTTATTGTCAGCGGCAAATCCTTCCACAAATGAAGGGCTGTGGCAGTTTGCTTTTTGGATGTTTCAGGCTGTTTTCGCGGCAACTTCCGCGACGATTGTTTCAGGCGCTATGGCAGAACGCACAAAATTCAGTGCTTATCTTTGGTATAGCGTGTTTATTACTGCCGTAATTTATCCTGTGGCCGGCCATTGGATATGGGGAGGCGGATGGCTTTCGAAATTAGGCATGATTGATTTTGCCGGATCAACCGTGGTTCACTCAGTGGGTGGATGGGCTGCTTTGGCAGGGGCGATATTGCTGGGCCCCAGATTAGGCAAATATAATCGTGACGGGTCATCAAACGCGATTCCCGGCCATAATATTCCTTTGGCGGCACTCGGCGTATTTATTCTTTGGTTCGGTTGGTTCGGCTTTAACCCCGGAAGCACAACTTCAGGGACAAACTTAAGTATCGCTACGATCGCCGTAACCACGAATCTGGCAGCGGCCGCGGGGGCGATTTTGGCAATGTTTGCTGCCTGGATAAGGTTTGGCAAGCCCGATACCAGCATGGCATTAAACGGAGCTTTGGCAGGGCTGGTGGCGGTTACTGCCGGATGCGCCAGTGTTTCTCCGTTGTCTGCGATCATCATCGGCGCCATAGCAGGCATCCTGGTGGTCTTAAGCGTTGAATTTATAGATAAGGTTTTACATATAGATGACCCTGTGGGCGCGGTTTCAGTGCATGGCGTATGCGGCGCCTGGGGAACCTTGGCTGTAGGCCTTTTTGCGGAGGCTGCTTACGGGCAGGCAAGCGGCGTAGGCGCGGTTAACGGTTTATTTTTCGGCGGAGGGTTAGGCCAGTTTTTTAAGCAGGCAGTTGGCGTAACTTCCGTGTTTTTCTGGGTATTTATCAGCATGCTTATTATCTTCAGTATAATCAAAGCGGTTATCGGCTTAAGGGTATCCGGAGAAGAAGAATTAAAAGGCCTTGATATCGGCGAACACGGCATGGAATCATACGCCGGATTTGAGATATTCACGACACAATAGATTAATATTATCCCTTGCCTAAGCATCGGGTAAATCTCTGCGATATTTACCCGATAGGGCTCATCCTTAAAAGGTGTTAGGATGGCCCGCCCTTGTGGGCAGGCTGCGGGATCAATTCCGACTTACAATTTACGTCATTGAAACTATGCTTCATTCCGTAAATTGTGTCGTCATTGAGGAGGTTATAATGAAACTAATAATCGCGATGATTCAGCCGCATAAACTGCCTGATGTGAAGAAGGCCCTTTTTGAAGCTGATGTGCATAAAATGACGGTGAGTAATGTATTGGGCTGCGGCCAGCAGAAGGGTTTTACCGAGACATACAGAGGCGTAATCCACGAAGTCAATCTCTTGAAAAAAATCCAGCTTGAGATAGCGGTAAACGAGGAGTTTGTTGAACCTACGGTAGCCG
>PCWA01000082.1 GCA_002796125.1 Candidatus Ghiorseimicrobium undicola | reverse complement strand
AAGATGTACCAATGTATCTTCCAGCGGAACGCCCATGCGGTTTTCCCGCAAAACCAGGCTGAGTTCCTGAGAGGTAGGCGGAGGAAGCTCTGTTACAACTTCTTCTATCGCCTGTATTAAACTTAAGCCCGCCTTTAAAGAGCTGGATAAAATCATCAGCATATCTACCAGCTGCTCATTGAATTTATTTTTATGTTTGTTCTCCAGCTGCGTGACTAATATTCCCGGCAGAATAGAGGCAACGCCGCAGCCTAAAATCAAACCGATAACGCTTCTTGTCAGTATTAAACCTAAGAGCCCCAAGACAGCATAAGATAACAGATACATCTTTAACAGCTTCTTCGAAGGCACGGTGATAAATATGGCGCTTAATCTTTTAGAGACTTTATTTATTGCCGGTATTTCCATCTCTTTATCACTGTCTTTTATAGCAGGGATTAAGGATAAAGCGGCGGCGCCCGCCTTACTCATCCTTTCCCTGATGAGTATGCCGGCTTCATAACCTAATAAGCCCATGCTTACAAACATAAGGCCGCTTGCCGCTATTACCGCCATTTTTTCTCTCCTTTTTAATAATTCTTATATACCTTCGTCGCGCTGCCCTGAGGAAACGGTTCGCTGGAGCCAAACTCATACTGCCTGCCCTCGCCAAAAACATCCGCCGCGTCTCTACAGCTTCCCTCTATGTGGTTTCTTAGATAGATAGCCATGCTTAACAAAGCCATAGTAACCAATATAGTTACCATAGCGTATTCTAATGTTGATTGGCCTTTAAGTTTAAGCACCTGGCTTAAACTGCCCCCTAAACTTTTGTTCAAAATTTTCATCATAATCCTCAAAATAAGTAATGCTCAACATTGTGCCGCCCCCTGGAAATACCGGTATTAAATTGAGCGTGCACCGCAATTTTTTATTGGATGGATTAATAAAAACTATGTTCTTTGCGCCCCGCAAGCTCTTTAATGAAGACTTATTTTCTAAAGCAATCTTGGGGGGTAAATTATCCCCTAAATCCATTTCATTATCTAGGGCCCATCCACTTTTCTGCATTTGTATTTTATAGAAATTTGCCACATCCTCTGTCCCCACAGATACCGCATATCGGGCTATATGTGCTTTACGCATCTTAGCATACATCGAATCTATGCATTCTGCCCCCGGATAAACCGCAATGCCGGGAATTTCCGTACATTTTGTTTCTTTTTTTTGCTGCTGGTTTTTAAGATCAAGCTTTCCGCTTGTCAAAACTAAACTGGTCTTGCCTTTATTTTCCGGAGAGATAGTAATCAGAAACATATCATCGCCTTTTGAATACAGCGCCATGCCTTCAAGCTGAATCACAACGCTGTAGCCCTTAGATTGCAGCTCCTTACGGTAAAATTCTTTTATGCTTTCTTGGGCCATGCTGGTTTCAGCAAAAATAACTTTTTTATCTCCTTGCGCAGTTTCTAATTCCTCCTGGTTTAAAATATGAGTGTTGGGCGGCATAGGCATATACTCAGCTAAAGCATAATCATTTATTAAGAACGAAAGGCACAGGAACATAAAAATTATTTTTGAGTTTATTTTAAAAACCATGGTTCATTCCTCCTTATTTCACGCTCATAATATTTGGCCAGTAATCCTGTACGGGAGGAAATAATCTCGATCCTCCTGTGCCATCTACCGAAACTTTACTGTAACTAGCTATATCAGGATAATTCATTGACCAAAGCCCGTAATCCAAATCATCCAAAGCTGTTGTGCTGCGTCTAATCTCAGCGTTTACTGTCATATCGTTATTTGCTGAGCCATACATAAAAGCAGGTATTCCGTCTGGATCCACCCCTAAAACTAATACCTCCGCTGCAATTGCCGCAGCAAGTTCTGCGGCTAGCCAAATTATGCTCTGTATTATAGCTGGAAGCAGCCAAGTGCAATAATAAGGCATAAGAACGGGGCAGCAAACAGCAGCTGTATAAGGAACAGCGCAACAAGCTGTATAAACTATGCAAGCCGCCGTATAGATATACCACATTATTGCTGAGATCACTAAATAAACGCCTATAATAACTATTAAAAGAGCCATTAAGACCCACATTATATCAAGCATGCTATATGTAACGGGCGCCATAGTTATCCCTAGCTGCACCCATGTTTTATATGCCCAATTTAAACCTACATCGCCAAGCGCGCTTTTTATTTCATCTCTTAAGCCGCTATCATTGCTTAGATTTTTAAAATCTTTCTCTTCTAAGGAGAGCGGCTTCATCGGCCATGTAGCAACTGCAACTTTGTTTGTAACACGGCGTATCTTTTGTCCTGTCTGTACTTTACCCGAAGAATTTACACCCGTCATCTCTTGAGTCCTGCGCTCATCTGACCAGCTAAAAGAAAGTTTATTGCCGTCTAAAAAATCTCCGTCTGACTTATTCGTATTAGTCAGCGTGCGCATAAACGCGCCAAATGTGCTTTCTTCATCCAAATACTGCTGCCAGACAGCATCCGAATCGCTAAGCCCGTTACTTGCCAGCCAGTCATCATACTCCTCTTTCGGCTCATTAATGCCGGCATTCATAAAACCATACTGCCTAGCAACATTTCTTGTAGTTTCAGGCATCTTAGGATTTAGGTCATTTATTCTATCCTCCAAAGAATTCCCTATATTGGTAGCGCCATCTATCATGAGTATCATTATTTCTGCGCCTAGGCCTAAACTTGCTATGCTATCTAAAGCTTTATATGCATAGCCCGGAACCGATCCAGAGCCGCCATAATGCGATAAATATGTACCTGCTACCCAATTAATAGCTAAAGCAAAATCTACTATCCAGACTGTTATCATTAATACCAGCTGTGAGGCAAGCCCGGAAATATTAAGCAACATCATCTCATTATACCCTGCCATGTAATTAAGCAGCTGGCTTGCCGCCGAACCAGCGGCCAAAGCCGCGGCATCAGCGGCATTAGAAGTTTTAGTGCGGTTTACAGCAAGCTTACCTAAGTTAACCGAAACAAAGGCAAAAATAAGGAAAATCACTAAAATAAACACCAGAAAAGTGGCGAGTTGGCCGCGTTTACCGGTTTTTATCTTGTAAAATAAAGTTAACATCAAATCACCCCTTTACAGCATGAAAACAGCGCCTTAAAAGCCTTTATCTGATTATCCACGTCTTTTTTTTCGCTAACCATCGCGTCTAATTCCGCCTGATTCGCATCAAGTTCTGCTTGCAATTGAGCAATAGCCGCCTCTATATCTAGCCTTTGCTGAGTATGCTCATCGCTGGGATTAGGCCTTATGTCAAGGCATTGCTTTTTAACATCATCTCCGGAACAATATAAATTACAGCTTGTCCACCAACCGGTGCTTTTACAGCATAATGTGCAAGGATTGCTCTTTGTTCCGCGGCAGCCCACCCAATTATAAGTATAAGTCCACTGTATGCAATTGCCGTCAAAATCATTTTTAACGCATTTTTTTCCGCATTCTATCTTACATTCACAACAGTTGGGGCACCATGGCACCTGCTTCCATGCCGCCCAAAGGGTATCTATAGATTTTTCAATGCTTGCAATCGCCTCTTCATACGAATCAATTGTTTCTTCTAACTCAATTTGCCTCATATATAAATCAACGAATTGGTTTTTTAAATCTTCATCGCTAATGCAGTCGCATTGCAAGATATTCGCCACTGTTTTCATAGTTTTACTTTGTGCTGTTGTAATCCTGGCTTTAAATGCATATTTTGACAAGACTACCGGATCTCCCTGCCCCGCGGCAATGCGCTCGGCCTGGTAATTAGTAGTGTCCGCCACAAAATCATTATTCAGCTCAGACCAGACGCTGAAGCCGCCGATAAATAAAAGCAGAATAATAATAAAGGCGAAAACAAACTCTAAAACAACCTGGGCGTGTTTTATTTTTTTGTAGTCCATGTCTGCCTCAATAATGATTTATTTCCAGCATCTTGCGTGCTATAACCGCTATACCCTTTCTGCACGGCTAAGCCTTGATTAAGGTTTTGATCGCTTAATAATTCGTAAGTATGTAAAGCCAAATCTATGCTTGAATCGGGCGCGGTTATATCATAGCGTAATTTAAAGTTACGCCTGACCGTGTCTGCCACGTCAATAGAGCGCGTGATAGAGCTTCTGGATTTATTAGCAGAGCTGGTTTCTTTATAGTCGTAGTCTGTATCCGCGCCAAAAGTCGTATCATATACTTCCGGAAAGATTTCCTTTACATAATACTTGCCTGCTTCAATACCGTCCGCGGCATCTTTATCTTCTGTGGCAACGCGCCAGCCCCAATCACTAAACTGATCATCCTGGTCTTCAAGAAAATCCCAGCGCTTCTCGACTTCTTTTAACTTATCTTCCATCTCATCATATTTAGAATAAAAATAGGCAAGCTGCCCTACCTTTGCGGCCCAGCCTAATGCACCAGCATAAGATCCAAACCAATTAGTATAACTGCCTATAGCGGAGATCATCACAGGCGCTATAACAGCAATATAATCCATCGTGGTCATTTTTAACTCTAAATCTGGGGTTTCGGACGCATCAGGATCACGTAAATAAGTAAGCTTCTTCATGGGTGTTGAAACCGTATCGCTATTTACAAAATAAGAATTTAAATCCGAAGGTGATTCGGCATTTGACCAGAAAATATTATAATTACTGGCATAAGTCCTGCGCCCGACATTGAAAGGCACATTGGCAAACCTATCTTCTATCATGCTATAACTGGCTGTAGCGCCATAATCAGTGGTATCATTACCATTGATATCTTTTACCTTAACTTGTGTATTGTAAGCGTCGCTTAACGCCTTACGGAAGACGAGCTGGTCCATTTCCTGCTGTTCGCGCATGGAGCGGGTGTAGCTTAAGAGCACACCCACAACCAAAAGCAATAAAGCCCCAAACATGGCAATCTCCGCTATCGCCTGCCCCGGTTTGCTATTTATATTTTTAAATAATTGTTTTAACATAATAAATAATTTTAATTACTTCTGACTAAGTAGATTGCAGTCTCTGCCATTTCTTGTGCGCAGATTAGGCGCAATCTCTAATTTGTGCCTACTGTTGTTTCAGAGCCGGTGCGCGTAGTTGTTTCGTCGTTGATAACGCGCGTGGTGGTTCCGCGCTTTTCATTTTCGGTTATATTGCCTGTCCTGCTGGTAATATACGAAGAGGTTGTATTCATGTATTCATACTGCACGGGGCTGATCTGGTTGGCCAAATCTTTCAGGCGCCCCTGCATGCCTCTTTTTATATACACCTGCATGGAAATAAGCGCCGTAGCCACTATCGCGATGACTATCGCGTATTCCGCTAAATTCTGCGCCCGGCTCTGCCTCAACATACAACACCTCCCTAAACTAACCGCAACATCAAATTATTTAGGCCAATACTCACTGGCTTCGGCTGCCACACTCATCTTGCCTGTACGCTTAGTTTGGTCCTTGCTTATGGTCGTGGTCTGCACGCCTGCTTTATTTGTTTCAGCGCCGGAATAATCGGTCGTAACCGTAATTGAACCGGTTGTTTGCCCGGGAGAAAAAGCTTCTCCTATATCATCAGCCGATTCTTTATACTTGCCTTGCAGGCCTCTTTTTAAATACGCGGCCATGGCCAAAAGCGCGGCGATAACTACCGAAATAAGTATTGCGTATTCCAAAGTGCTTTGACCCCTTCTCCTGTTAAGTTTTATAAACACCTCGATTCACCTCCTTAAGAATAATCAATTATAATTTTATTATGGATATGTTATTTTGTGCGTTCCTGCCCTGTCGCTGTCATCTTTGGTAATAGTACGATCAACCGCGCCGCCTGCCTTAACTGCGTCGGTGATAGTGCTTGCTCTGGTTACCTTGCTGAAGTTGGTATCAACGTAATCAGGCTCGTACTGCTGTGTGGTGCCGAGCTTATAGCTGCCGACGACTGTATCAGTTACACTTGTCATAACATCCGTACCGTCCTTGATTTTCGCGTTGATGCCTCTTTTTACATAGGTCTGCATGGCGATTGCCGCGGCGATAACTAAACCGATAACTATAGCGTACTCTGCTGCGTTTTGTCCCTTTCTATTCTTTAGTAAACGTAACATTAGATTTTCACCTCCTTAAGATGATTTATGTTACTTCGCGAACGGTTGAGTTGAGATTTTCTTTGCCGCGTTTGTCATCGCGGTGCCTGCCTGTTTATAGCCCTCTTCTACCGCCGGTTTAATACTAAGTTTTGCTATGGCTAGAATAGCTGCTATAATTACGGCAAATACGATCACATACTCCAATATACTCTGACCCCTTCTAGCTCTTATCATCACCCCTCACCTCCTTTTTAGATTTTTATTATTGCGCTTGCGGATTGTACTCCTGGCGCAAATCTTCAAGCCGGGCGTTTATCGCGCGCTTGAAATAAACAAACATCGCAGTAAAGGCGGCCGCAAGCACCGCGATTAACACCGCGTATTCAATTATAGACTGCGCCAAATTTTTCTTTCTTAAATGTCTTAACATATTAATTCCCCAGAATCTCCTGGCTCTTCGTATTGAAATAATCCTGCGCGATGCTGACAACGCGCCCCTGCGGGACGGCATTTTTTCCTGAGCCGCTCCAGTTAAACCAAACCAAATTTATCATGCCCATCGTGGCAATACAAAATAACACAAAGTATTCCAATGATACCTGGCCTCTGGATTTCGCCGGCTTTTTGAAAATCTTTTCAAAACTACTTGCTAACATCACAAAAAAAATCCGGATCACTTATTCACCTCACCATTTTTGGCGGCTTTCGGTAACCCGGTTAACAAAACAAGAATTCAGAAAATATCTAAAATTGCCTGGCAATTTTAAAACTTTTTCTGTAATTCCGCATATCCAATTTGTCCCGTGGCTTTGCTTACCCTGATGCAACAACAGGGCTTGCCTTTATCGTTGCCGCTATTTCAGTTGCATTACAACTATAACATACAAAGGTACTAATTGTCAATAATAAATTTGTGTGCAAAGAAAGCGTTTTCAACGCTATATATGCTTGCTAAGCTTTACTTGTAAAACAAGCCTTTTCCCAAAAAAATCAAGATCCGCCTCATTTAACTTAACGGCGGCATGCGATAAATCTTGAAAGTTTATTTTGTGTGAACGCGTTAACAACAACTCAATAAGCACCTTGCCCATGCTTATGTTAAAACGTCCACTTAAAGCGTATACGGCTTCTTTCATGTCACTAAGGCTTGATTTAGCACTGGCGGGAGAGAAAAAACGCGCCTTGTTATAAAAATTTAATGTTTCTAAAACCGCATCTAAAAAATTATCTAATGTATTGTAAATATTATAGTTATATAAGGTAATTTCTTCATTTATTTCAGCCTTGCGGATAGGCGCATTTATGTCGCGAAACGATTGCTCCGGTTCGGGCCAGCGGTTGAGATACATCAATGCTATATCTTCTATGGATTTTTCTTCTCTCGGGATGTTAGTAAGCATAAGTATCCCTGACCTATCTTTATGATGGTTCTTAAGCAATCCGGCCCTTAACGTAATATCTTGCTGTATAAGATGTTGTGATAATATAATCCTGCCATCCTGGATAAAATATTCTTTCTTATCGCTAGAAAATCCCTTCACGCTGCGTACCAGGCGCTCTAAATGAATCCGATGCTTAGCTTGTTGCTGAGGAAATAATCCAAAAATAAATTTGCGTTTTTGCACCGGGATATAGGAAAATTTAGCCAATTCTTTTATGCCGCCATGCAGTAAAATTCTTGAAATATTCTTCAATTCTACTCCCTGGCAAGATAGAATAAAATTACAAACTTCTTTGGTTATATCCTTCCCGGGACAGAGCAAAATAATCGGCATCCGTGATTTTAAAAACATTGATTTAATATAACTATTTGAAATATAAGAAGTTGTAATTAGATTATCCGGCATATCTGGCGAAGGCCATATGCATTTAAATTGGGCATCAATATAAAAAACACTACCATCGATTAATCCAAAATGCGCGTATCGAACTAAATCAGCCTTTAATTTCTTAAGATCAAGGCCGGGCAAAAGTTCGGAAATTTTTACCGAAAACCGGGATATTATAGGTTGATTTATCCTTTGGCCTAAAATCATCCAAAGAGCATTATTTATGTAAGTGTTTGTATTATCTGATGTTATATTAAATAATCTTATCAATAGCAGAGCGCGAAAATATAATATTTTCTTTACTATTATCCTATCTGATTTTTCAGGAAAAAGCGCTCGCACGATACGCTCGCTTAACTTTAATTCATCATCTGCCGCAAGTAAAAAAACACAGCCAGCCATGTCTACAAGCTCCTGGTTTTTATCAATAAGTTGCAGCCCCTCATCTTTGCGCGGCCGCCTGCCGATCTTACTAGTCAGTTCAGCCTGCTGAAGTACCTTATTAACCGCTGATTTAGAAACATTAACTCTAAATTTTTTAGATACTAACAGAGCTATCTTACGACAACTAAACTCAGATGTTCGCTTCTTAACCCTAACGATATAACTTATAATCCTTGGCGTTATCTTATATTTTATCCCCATGACAAAATTTTATATAAATTGGACATTTTTTATTTATAATATTTTTAATTTAAAAATGTTATGAACTTTTAAAAAATAAAATTTGGACACTTTTGGACACAAAAAATGCAACTCCCAACAACTTCGACAAATCCCCACTCGCACCTAAATCATATACTCCTAATGTATCTACTCATTATCACTATGGCCATCGGTTTAATATCTTAACTTTACATTTTAGTCTACATTTTAGTCAATGACTAAAATGTAAAGTTAAGCCTTTGAATTAAGTGTATTGCTTATTGCCTGCCTTGACAGAGTAAGTATTTCTGCAATTTCGCTTACCTTATATCCTCTTGCCTTAAGCTGCCTGATTAAGAATTTACGCGCTTCTCTCCCTTCTGAGCTTCGAAGGCGTTTTTTCGTTTTCAGCTCATTTATTTTGTTTTCTATTTCCCTATCCGAAAGCATGCCTTGAGAAAACTGATTATCCTTTTTAAATTTGCCAAAACCCTCTACTATTCTTAACGCCTTTTGTTTAAAAGCAGCCGAAAGAAAATTTTTATCTTCTGTTATGCCTATATCGCTATTTGCCATTACATTCAACAATTCAGCATAGATCTCTTGGGCTTTTGATATATCATCGTCTAAGAAGGCCAATATATACCTATAATTCATAAACGTCTCTTTAATCTGGGTGGTATAGAGAGAGCAGGAAGACCATCTATAGGCCTGAAAATCGTCAGTTATCCCTGCTCTATATGGATTGAGGTGTATGTATGCTGATGCCGCGATAAAATACCTTTCATCCAAACAAATAGCTTGCCTATATGCCCCGGAAAAAACATGCCCTTTCCTTTTATATTTCTTATTAAAATATATGGCATAAGCTTGGAATATAGATCCCATTGCCCGCGGTAAATTGTCTTTAGTCGCTTGCAGCAACAAATGCAGATGATTGGGCATTAAACAGAAAGCAAATAGTTCTAACCCATAATGCTGGGAGGAGCTTTTAAGTAGATTTAAAAAATAAAGGCGGTCGCCTTCTTCGATAAAAAGAGGTTCGCTGCCACAGGCATGCTGGGTAATATGACATGCAATGCCTGCCTGATTCAGCTTGTTTCTTGTCAGAAAAACTCGTTTTAATCTGCCCTGTTCAGCTAAATCTAGAATATCCATAGAAAATAATTCTATTATAACTTTACATTTTAGTCAATGACTAAAATGTAAAGTTAACTCTGGATAGCTAGGATATCGCCTATTTCCGTATTGCTGGCTTTTAGGGTTCCACTGGGGAGCTCTATGGTTATCTTCGCGCCCAAAGGACAGGAAATAAATCGAAACGGCATAACTCCATGCTTAATCTTTAGAATTTTATTATTCTTATCCAGAAATGCTATGTCTATAGGAAATTTCATAAAAAAGGTGTGTATTGAGCTGGTGGGCTTAATGATAAGGGCGCAGGACTTATTAAGTAGTTTACGCCCCAACAAACCTTTCATGCGCGAAAAAGCATTTTCCGCGATTTCCGCGCGTTCCGCGACAGGCGTGTTTTTGGCGATATTGATTATTCTATAAGTCTTCACTATTTCTTGGGGGTGAATATTTCTTTGGAAAGATTAATGCCTCTAATAATAAGCTGGTCATAATAAGAAGGTATATATCCCGTGGGCTTAAATTCTCCGATAACCTTATGATTCTCATCCAACCCGGTCTGTTCATATATAAAAATATCATTCAGGCCTATGTGGTTTTCATCAATCATGCCGGTTATCTCGCTAATGCAGGTTATTTTACGGGCGCCGTCTGAAAGGCGCGCGGAATGTATTATTATATCGACGGCTGAGGCAATCATCTCTCTTATAGCGCGCACCGGAAGCTCTGCGCCGCTCATCAAAATTAAAGAATCCAAACGAGCTAAAACGTCGCGCGATGAATTGGCGTGTATCGTCGTCATGGAGCCGTCATGGCCGGTATTCATAGCCTGAAGCATATCCAAGCTTTCCGCGCCGCGGCACTCGCCGATTACAATGCGATCAGGCCTCATTCTCAATGTATTACGGAATAAATCACGTATTGTAACGGCTCCCTTGCCTTCTATGTTTGGGGGGCGCGATTCAAGGCGCGCCCAGTGCTCCTGATGCAATTTAAGTTCAGCGGCGTCTTCTATGGTTATAATGCGTTCATCCGTAGGGATGAAAGACGACAACACGTTTAATACGGTAGTTTTACCGGAGCCGGTTCCCCCGGAAACTATCATATTTTTACGCATGATTACGCTTGCTCTTATGAAATCAGCCATATCCTGGTCTAATGTGCCGAATTTTATCAAATCAGATACTTCATACCTCTCCCTGGCAAACTTTCTTATGGTAAGCATGGGCCCGCTCAAAGAAAGCGGAGGTATTATAGCGTTAACACGGGAGCCATCCATAAGCCGGGCATCTACCATGGGCACGGACTCATCTATGCGCCTGCCTAAAGGCGCGATAATCCTTTCTATAACCTGCCTTACCTGATCATTTGATATAAATTTTTTGTTGGTCTTTACCAGCTTACCGAAACGCTCCGCGTAAACCTCATCTTTGTTGTTTACCATAATATCCGTTACCGCGGCATCCGCCATCAATTCCTCTAAAGGGCCCAACCCCAGCGCTTCATCCATTAATTCTTTAATCAAGCGCTCGCGCATTTGAGACGTGGCAACCAGCGCCCCAGATTCTTTAGCCAAGGCGTTAACAATGGCTTTCGTTGTCTTCTTTTTAAGCTCTGCCGCTTTATCGGGATCCATAAGATCAACCTCCATGCGCTTTAAATCCAGCTCATTTATCAGGCGTTGATGCACCCTGCGCTTTAAATCTATGACCTCATCGCTTATTAAAACGCTGGAAGAAGCCAGCGGATCGTGCAGGCCGTACTTTCCCAGGAATTCCGACTGGGCAGCCGTATCCATGCCGGCAGGAGACACTTTTTGCGGTAATTCAGCGGGCGCGATACTTATAAAGTCTAAAAATAAATTCTTGTCGTTAACAAGTCTTTCGCCTAATCTTTGTATCGCCAGGCTTGCTCTCGCGCGAGGGCTATCCAAGACCAAAGGCATCCTTCTATTTAAGGACATCCCTACCGCCCTGCCCTCGCTGGGAATGCGGCATACAAGCTCGCACGGCAAAACCAGTTTTACCTCCTGGAACGGGACCCCCCCCATACTGTCGGCACGATTCAATACCGCCCTGATCATCTTCAGTGGATAGTGCAGTGACTGCAGCATTTCTATGGCCCATTTAGCCTGATAAATCGCCAAGATGTCGGGCGTGGTCATAACAAGGATAAGATTGGCGTGGTTTAGGCCCGCTACCAAAGTATCAGTGAAAGTTCTTCCTCCGTCAACAACGATGTAATCATATTCAAACTTCAATTCATTGAATATTTTATCTATTAAGGTTTGGTCGACATATATCGCCTGGGTGGGTTTTAAAATAATCGGCAGGAAATCTACCCCTGAAGGAGCATGGTTTTTAAGGTATTCTTTTATTTTCTTCTTTTGCCTTTCTTCCGGCTTAAAAGAAGCCAATTCTACAACCGCGTTGGCAGTGGAAATATTAATATAACGGCACATATCTCCTGCCGCCTCAAGGTCCAAATCGACCAAAGCTATTTTTTTATTTTTATCCTGCGCCAAAGCGACAGCAAGATTTGTGGCAAAAAAAGTCCTGCCCGTGCCGCCCTTTGTGCTAAAAATAACGATCGTCTTTGCGGGAGGTTTCATTTAATCAAAACGTATGAACCCCCTGCTGTTAAGCCGGGGGTGAATGCGTGAAGATTATACATAATTAATTATTCCTAAACACTATGGGAACATCTATCCACATATCGCCCAGGCCGCTTGTGGCTGGGATAGGAGGGAAAGGTGCCTGGGCCTTTACAATATTTACAGCCGTCTCATCCAATAAGCTGTTGCCGGAAGATTTATTTATTAAAACGTTAAGCAGGCGGCCATCGGCAAGAATGTGCATGCTCACCGACACCTCTCCCTGGCTATTATATTTCTGCGCCATGTCAGGATAAATTATTGCCCTTACAATCTTCTCCTGGATATGCCTGACGTAATTTGTGAGGGTTCTCGGCGAAGATGAGTCTAGACCTGTTATGTTATAATTTGTGATTTTATCATTTCCCTCTTCCTGCCTGATTATTTTTGGAGTTAATGAAATAACCAATTCTGTCTCTCCGGCCTCAAATTTTTTGGAACGAAATAACGCGCCCAATATTGGTATATCCGCCAAAGCAGGGAGCTTGGCAATATTTTTGCTATCATCATTTGAGATCAACCCGGCCAGAAATACTGTCTGATTATCTTTTAAATAAAGCTCTGTCTTAGCGCTTCTTTTACTGAAAGCTGGTATATCTATTCCGGAAGCCGTAACAGCGTTGCCTTTGTCTATATCGCTTATCTCGGTATTAAGAGTCGCTTGAACAAACTTATCGGATTTAACCGTGGGGCTTATCTCTAATAAAATTCCGTACTCCTTGTATTCTACACTGACGGAAACGCCTCCGCTTACGGTTGAAGTAGTAACAACGGGTATTTCTCCTCCGACCAGGAAACTGGCTTCCTTGCCGCTTAAACACACTAACTTCGGCCTGGATAATACCCTGCCATAGCCCTGCGTTATAATTAAATTAAGCTTGGAGCTAATCGCGCCCCTCTCCCATATACGGCTTATTTGGCCCAAATGATAAATATCGTTGCTTAAATTATCGCTGGTTTCCGTCCATTGTATGCCCGTAGAAGCAGCCCCGTCATCACCAAGGGCAGACGTCCATTTAAACCCTAAGTCTTCCAGCGCGCTTTTGGAAACCTCCAGAATTTCCACATCTATCTGGACAAGCTGGCTTTGTGATTTAATCTCCACCATATCAATAATTTTTCCTATCAGCCCGCCGACAGCGCTGCCTTCTTCTCCTCCGCCCAGCACGCTAATTAATCTGTCTTTATGTTCCTGGCTGGCAACGCTTCCCAACAACAATATCTTGTTCTCTTCGTTGCTTACCTTGGTATAAATATTAAGATAACCCAGTTCATTTATCAGCTTATCTATGCGTTTTTTTATTTCCTGCAGGTCCTCAACCAATACTCTTATGGGATATGTTGTTTTTTGGTCGGTAGAATCCCAAACCACTAAACTCGTCTTGCCGACAGATTTAGGATTAATTATAAGCTCGCTCGCGGATACCGAGGATATGTCTATTATTTCAGGATTGGTTATTGCTATTCTTTTAGGCGGAGAAGAGAGGGAAATGGTTTTTACTTCGGGGATGACCAGGGCTATCTCTTCCTGCTCGGATTGTACTTTTAGAGGCAGGCTGATAAAGAAAATAGCTAAAATCAAGACAAGTCTTTTCAATGTTTTTTTCATCTACTTTTAGCCTTATGCGGCAAACAAGTCTTTAGGCTGTACTTACAAGCCCAATCGCTCAAAAGCCTAATACAGCAGCGGCACCACTTCTTTTTTTGTTCCCCGGTATATTTCCACTTCGGGAGCACTGTCAATTTTAATTTGCGCCTCTTCCTTTTTATCATCTTCCAGTTTAAGCGGCTGAGCTTGTAATTGCCGTATCATATCAGGGAAAAGAAGGTTAAATAAAGCATTCCAGTCTGCCGGCTGGACAGCAACAATTTCTTTGTCCGCAGGTGAGCGCAAAGTAAAACGCAGCCTGCCTTGTTCTTGGACAAAAGCAACTATTATAGCCTCCTGGGGAAACAGCGCTACGGTGATACTATTAACTTCTCCCGCGCTCTTGGAACCGGTCCTTGTTGATTCCGTTTCCTGCCCAACGGCTAAAACTAAAACATTTTGGAAGAGCGGCACGGTTATGTTCTGTGTAACCGTCTGCCCTTCTACTTCCTGTGTTTGCGGTATTACCCCCAGTATATCCACGTGGTCGCTTGGCTTTATCATGCCGCCTACCGAGGAAATATTGTCCACAGGAATGAGTATCGCGCGCTTACCCGGGGGAGTACGAAAAGAAAGAGAGCCCGTATCCCTTATTTCTTCGGGGACACCAAGCTTATTAAGCAATATCTGCTCTCCTCTGGCTATAGGCGCCAGAGTTATTTTATCTACGATACGCTCTGTGGAATCTGTCGCGCGCGGCTGTATATAATCTACGGGAATCTCAGCATACTCAACCATATTCGCCTCAATACGCGCGCCTTTATCAATGTCTTGACTTGCAACTAATACTTTTTCTATCGCCAGCTGTTTCTCAGCCTGCCGGCGGGCTATTTCTATTAATTCCTGCTCTCTCTGCCTTATATAAGAATTGGCTATAATCACAGATACAAAAGCAAGCACTACTCCGATAATTATAGGCAATCTTTTTTGCAGGTCTATATTTGGCAGGTTTATCATTTTATTTTAGCTGTTTCTATGTCTATTTTCGCCTCTGGCCTTAATTTTCCAATAAGCGCGTCTATAGAATCTTTCTGTTCTTTTTGTTCTAAAGCGAGCTTTATGTCATCCCAAAGCTCGGAAAGCGGCTTTTCCTTCCCTCCCTTTTTACCTTCGACCTTTAAAATATAATATTCTTCCGCGTCGGGATTTTTTACCACAGAGCTTACCTTGCCGATTTCCAAAGAATATATCGCTATGTCAAACTGCGGAAAATTAGGGCCTTTTACTCCCGGGCCGATAAAGCCTAAATCCCCCCCGCTTGAGGCGCTTTTAGCTATAGAATAACGCTGGGCAACGCTGCCGAAATCACCGCCCTGCAAAACCTCTATAAGCGCGGCATTGGCGTCCGATTCTTTTTTAGTCATTATTTCACGTACCCGTCTTTCTTCCGGCTCCCGTAAGAAATCTTTATTGTCTTCGTAATACTTCTTTATATCTTCGCTCGTTATGTTGATTTTATCTGTTTCCTCTTGAATTAAATTAGCAATCAAAAGGCTCATTTTAAACTCTTTTAAAGCCGTGCTTACATCCTCTTTCTTATCAATCCCTCTATCCAGCGCCTCCTGATAAAGCAGCCTCTGACGTATTAAATCGTCATTAAGCAAAGCTACTTTCTGCTCGGCTGTTATGACTTTTTCTAAAGGCACCTCCTGATCGGGATACATCTCTTTAAAATCATCTATCTGTTGATTGTAGGTGTCTACATAGCGGTTTAATTCTTCCAGAGTAATAACCATGTTATTAACCTTTGCTATGACTGTTCCGTGGACTTCCGGAATATCGTTCTTTTTGGCAGGCGTTTTCTTTGTTAAAACTTTGTTTATCTGCTCACATCCGGACATAAAAAACAATATACTAATAAAAACTACTACTGCAAATAAAGCCCTTTTAACCATGCCTTCCTCCCATTTCTATCGTGTTTTTGCGGGCATAACTGCCTGCGCCCGGCTATATTAGAGATAATCCCGACAGTGCGTCGGGATATTTAATATTTTAATTACGCGATTTTTACGGTTATGCTATACATCATAACGTATTTTAACTGGTATATTCAGCAGGGTCAAGCAAAATTTTATTTTTGGTAGCCCCAACCGGATTTGAACCGGTGTTTGATGGCTGAGAACCATCCGTCCTGGACCAGGCTAGACGATGGGGCCGTAAAATTATAATTTATAATAGCATAATTTAATATCTGGTCAATAATTTTATTGACCGCTTTTAAAATTATGTTAAGCTATTAGAAAGAATAACCATTATTCTCGCTGCAGTTTTATTTTTTCTAAAAGGCCATGTTAAAAGCTATCGGATTAAGCAAGAATAAAGACCCTTATATCGCGGGTAAAGAGGCCGTACACCTGGCCTACAAAAATATCAAACCCCTTTCCACCAAAAACGTAAAAGAAATCTCTATCGCTTTTGTTTTTGCGACAGCGCAGCTTTCGCGAGAGAGCTTATTAAAAGGCATAAAAGAAGAATTGCCCAATACCCCCGTAGTCGGCTGCAGCGGAGCGGGAATAATAAGCCCTTCGGGAATAGACCTAAATGCCGTAGCTGTTTTACTGGTTAGCTCTGAAAAGATAAAGTTTGCCTGCGCCCAGGAAATAAATTTAGATAAAAAAGACCCGCGGCTGGCCGGGCAGACACTGGCAAAAAATACCCTGCGTAAACTCGGCCCCTATCCCCGGGAAGCGTTTATAATATTTATGGATGGGCTGATTAAAAACCCTTCTCGTTTTATTTCGGGGATAAAAGAAATGCTCGGCACCAGCCTACCTATAATCGGAGGGGCATCGGCCGACGATTTAAAATTTGAAAAAACTTATCAGTTTTTTGATAATAAAATTTCTTCCAACTGCGCGGTAGGCGTTTTAATCGGCGAAAGCGCTGTAGTAAAATTTGGCATAAGGCATGGCTGGAAACCTCTGGGCAAATCCAGGATAGTAACGGAATCTTCCGGAAACCTGATAAAGACCATTGAAAATAAGCCGGCCACAAGCATGTATGACGAATATTTCGGTAAGGATAGCAAAAAAATAGAGGCGGAAAAAATCATTTATCTTTCCGTGCGCTATCCCTTAGGCATATACGTGGAAGGGGAAAAGGAGTACCTCCTAAGAAACGCTGTGGGCGTGGAAAAAGACGGTTCAATCGTTTGCCAGGGCGACGTACCGCAAGGCGCAAGCATTAAACTAATGATGGGCACAAAAGAATCCGTGCTTCAAGCAGCCCAGGAAGCCGCAGGAGCATTAAAAAAAAGTATCGGCATATACAATAAACCCGTGGAATTCGCGCTGGTTTTTGACTCATTTTCCAGAAACAGGTTATTAGGCAGGGCCGCCAAAAACGAGGTAGAGGCGATAAAAACATCGCTGGGGGAAGATATGCCGTTTTTGGGTTTTTATACCTACGGCGAACAGGCCCCTTTAAGCGCGCTGAATTACCGCGGCCAATCACATTTTCATAATGAATCGGTGGCTATAATAGGCATAGGCGAACAATGATATTAGATAAAATAGATATTGGCGTGCTTGTAAATATTCTCGGCATAGGCGCCTTTATCGCGGCATTTTGCCTGGGAATAGTCCTGCTGTTCAAAACGGACGAAGGCAGAAAATTAAAAGCATACATAAAACAACTGCAAAAATCTCTTGATGAACTGGATGAGCAGGCAAAGCTAATCGTAAAAACCGACCTCGAGCTTAATAAAACACAGGAAGAATTAGATAAAAAAATCTCCGGGCTTTATACGCTTCAACGCCTTTCCCGCGCCATTAGCACGACACTTGATGAAAACCAGATATTTACCAGAATAGAAGAATCCCTTGTAAAAGAACTCGGTTTCGAAAAAGCCTTTGCCCTGGCTTTTGATAATACCAAAGAGGGTCTGCCAAATTTAATTTTAAAAATGCATGCCGGCTATGACGAAGATGAGGCGGAAAGATTCTGCCAGAAGCTTAAAGAAAAAAATATAATGGCCGCGTTAATAAAACACGGCTCTTTATTTTCCTCCCTGCTTCCGGAAGGAACGAATAATTATAAGCGCGCGGAATTTAAACAAGCGATTGAAGAGATAAAAACTATTTGCGGCCTAAGCTCATTTTCCGGCTCTTTGATTTCTACAAAGGACGGCTATTACGGCCTGATCATAATGGGCAACGAATCCGCGCTCTCCGTGCTTACCGAGGGAGACGAGGAAATGCTGGGGATACTCGCGACGCAGCTCGGGCAAACGATAGAAAACGCGAAATTGTTCGAAGAAACTTTCCGCTCCCACCAGGAGCTCGAGCGCCGCGTAAAAGAAAGAACCCAGGAATTAAGCAGCGCGCTTTCTGCGATACAGCAAATAAGCAAGCGTAAATCCGAATTCGTTTCCGCCGTCT
The DNA here is from genome assembly GCA_002796125.1 of Candidatus Ghiorseimicrobium undicola. Classification (GTDB taxonomy): domain Bacteria; phylum Omnitrophota; class Gorgyraeia; order Ghiorseimicrobiales; family Ghiorseimicrobiaceae; genus Ghiorseimicrobium; species Ghiorseimicrobium undicola. The sequence goes on along the minus strand of PCWA01000082.1, from coordinate 1,601 downwards.
CCCATGAATTAAGGACGCCGCTTACTTCTATTAAAGGATATGCTTCCATACTTGCCGGCGGGCAACTAGGGGAATTACCGAAGCCTGCCAAAGAACGCATAGAAAAAATAAACCGCCACTCTAACGAATTAACCGAATTAATAAACAATCTCCTGGATATCTCCCGCATAGAATCCGGCAGGGTGGAGTTAAAAATCGAGCCCCAGGATATACGCCAGATCATCGAGGGTATTTCCGATATATTCATGCCGCATTTCAAAGAAAAAAACATTGCCTTCTCTTCGGATATTCCTGAAAAATTGCCCGGCGTGCTTGCCGACGCCAATCAAATACGGCGCGTATTCATAAATTTAGTCGGCAATGCCATAAAGTATACGCCGGCGGGTGGAAAAATATCCATATCAGCCAGAAAAGATAACGGCTCTATTTCCGTTTCCGTATCCGATAGCGGATGCGGGATACCCGAAGAAGATTTAGAAAAAATATTTGATGAATTTTATCGCGTATCTTCACAGGACAACCAGACAATCAAAGGCACAGGCTTGGGCCTAAGCCTGGTAAAATATATCGTAGAAGCGCATAAGGGTAAAATATGGGCAAGCAGCAAAGCGGGGGCCGGCAGTACCTTTACGTTCTCTCTTCCGGCAGCCTAAAAATAACCAGAAAAGGATAGTTTGTAATATGCATCAGGCAAGAATATTAATCGTAGATGACGATCCGGACATAAGGGACGTTTTAAATATCACTCTCTCGGCGGAAGGATATGAAGTAATAGAGGCCTGCGACGGAGAAGAAGGGCTTAAATTAATAAATGAAAAGCCTCCCTCGCTCATTATCCTGGATTATATGATGCCTAAAATGGACGGCAGGGCGTTATGCCGTAAAATCAAAGAAGATATTTTACTCGCGCACCTTCCCGTATTAATGCTTACCGGTAAGGGCGAAGTCACGGATAAAATAGGCGGCATAGAAGCCGGAGCCGATGATTATATCGTAAAACCTTTTGAACCGCAGGAACTCCTCGCGCGCATAAAGATGATTTTACGAAGAAGCGAGCGCGACCTGGAGGCCAACCCGCTGACGCGCCTTCCCGGCAATATCGCCATAATCAACGAATTGCAAAACCGTATCGATTCCAAAAAGCCGTTCGCGGTATGTTACCTTGACCTTAATAAATTCAAAGCCTATAACGATAAATACGGTTTTGAACACGGCGATAATATCATTAAAGAAACCGCGCGCATAATCATAACAACGGTCAAAGAGGAAGGAAACAAATTTGACTTTATCGGCCATATCGGCGGGGATGATTTTGTGCTTGTAACAACCCCGGAAATCTCGGATAAAATAGTAAAAACAATAATCGCCGAGTTTGATAAAAAAGCTCCGGAATTTTACAATGAAAGAGACCGGGATGCCGGCTTTATAGTAGCTCCCGACAGAAAAGGCAAGGAGAAAAGAATCCCGCTTATATCCATATCGGTAGGCATAGTCACAAACACCAGCCGCAAACTTACCCACGTAGCCCAAGTAAGCCAAATCGGGGCGGAATTAAAATCTTATGCCAAGAAAAATGAAGGCAGTAGTTACGTAAAAGATAA
>PCWA01000069.1 GCA_002796125.1 Candidatus Ghiorseimicrobium undicola | reverse complement strand
CATGTTAATCCGCTATAATTTACACAATTTATTCTACACAACCGGTTTAAGCAAAAAATTGACAATACCTGCCTTCTATGATATAGTTATGCTGTTTTACAATGCTATCCAAACCATGAAACACTTTAAAAACTATATCATATTCTTTATACTTATCTTCTTCTTCGGCATTAGGTTATATTCTGCCGAAGAAAATTTTAATCCGCCAAAAGTCTATACCATAACCATAGATAATTATGTGATTAATCCTATAGTAAAAGATTATGTAGAAAACGCTATTAAAACAGCTGAAGACAAAAATGCCCAGTGCCTGATTATCCAATTAGATACGCCGGGCGGGCTTCTTGAGTCCACGCGGGAACTGGTCAAATCCATAATAAACTCAAAAATTCCAGTAGTCGTCTATGTTTATCCGCAAGGCTCGCGCGCCGCAAGCGCGGGAGTATTTATTACTTTATCAGCCCATATTGCGGCAATGAGTAATTCCACGCATATCGGAGCGGCTCACCCGGTAGGCCTGGTCTCTTTCAAAGGCAAAAAGCCGGATAAAGAGGAAAACGAGTCCGAAGAAGACGTAATGAGCGATAAAATAATGAATGATACCATTGCCTGGATTACTTCCATAGCTGAAGAAAAAGGCAGAAACGCCTCCTGGGCGAAAAAAGCTGTGACAAAAAGCGAATCTATCACGGCGGAAGAAGCAGTCAAGGCAAAAGTTGTTGATTTTATAGCTACGGACCTTCAAGACCTTTTGATTAAATTAGACGGCCGCAATGTAAAAATTAATTCTAAAACCGTAACGCTGGCGACAAAAGGCGCCGCCGTCACAAGCCTGGATTTAACCCCCTCCCAGAAGCTGCTCAACATTATTATACACCCGCAAATCGCCTATATTCTGATGATGCTGGGATTTCTTGGCCTGCTATTTGAAGTAACCCATCCGGGCGTGGGCTTTCCGGGTGTTGCCGGATTAATCTGCTTGATACTCGCTTTTTACGCTTTTAATGTTTTGCCGGTTAACTATGCCGGAGTAGCGTTAATAATGCTCTCCATAATACTTTTTATAGCCGAAGCCTTTACTCCCACGTTCGGCCTGCTGACATTGGGCGGGCTTACCTGCATGGTATTAGGCTCGCTTATGCTGATAAAATCCCCCTTCGGGATTATGCGCATATCCTTAAAGTTAATTTTACCGGTGGCCATATTTATAGGAGCGATCACGGTATTTTTAGTAGGCGCGGTGCTCAAAACTCACCTGAAAAAAATCAAAACCGGCAAAGAAGGCCTGATAGGAGAAAGCGCCACTGCCATCACAGACATAAATCCCAAGGGTAAAGTTTTCGTGCATGGAGAAATATGGCAGGCAAAAAATATTTCGGAGAAGCAAATAAATAAAGACGAGGCGGTGATCATAAAGGACGTAAAGGGGCTGACCTTATACGTGGAAAAAGAGGCGGACACGCAAGCCATAATCTAAAGGCTTTGCCTAACAAGGAGGCGCTATATGGGTTTTCCGATGATGATCTTGGTATTTTTTGTGTTTTATCTTATTAATTCCGTAAAGATATTGCGGGAATATGAACGCGCCGTTATTTTCCGCATGGGAAGAGTTTTAGCGCAGCCGAAAGGACCGGGGATAATCCTTGTGTTTGCGCCAATTGATGTAGCCAGGCGCATAGACATGCGCACCATAACCTTAGACGTCCCGCCGCAGGACATTATCACCCGCGACAACGTTTCCGTAAAAGTAAACGCCGTAGTTTATTACAGGGTGGTAGACCCTTCAAAAGCGGTCATAGAAGTTGTGGATTATAATTTCGCCACCAGCCAGATGTCACAAACAACACTTAGAAGCGTTGTCGGCCAGGCGGATTTAGATGATCTGCTTTCCCAGAGAGAAAAATTAAACGCCCAGCTTCAGGAAATTATAGACAAGCAAACCGATCCCTGGGGGATAAAAGTATCTAACGTAGAGGTCAAGCACGTGGACCTTCCGCAGGAAATGCAGAGAGCCATGGCAAAACAAGCTGAGGCAGAACGCGAAAGGCGCGCGAAAATCATCGCGGCCGAAGGCGAATTCCAGGCAGCTGAAAAATTAACTCAGGCAGCCAACACGATGAGTAAAGAACCCATTGCTCTGCAGATGAGGTACTTGCAGACGTTGGCGGAGATATCCACTGAAAATAATTCAACCATAATTTTCCCTCTCCCGCTTGAAATACTCAAAGCGTTCACCGAGAAAAAATAATCTTTATTGCCGAAGTGGCGGAATGGCATACGCGGTGGTCTCAAAAACCATTGGGTTTACGCCCGTGTGGGTTCAACTCCCACCTTCGGCACCAATACCCTATCAATAAACAGTAAGCGGGCGGTCTTCCCAGTAGAACGGCTGGAAATTCCTTATCTGAGAAAGCAAGTTCTTGATTTCAAATACAAGCACCAAATCATGGTACTCGTCTGTCCAGGGAACAGATGCTCTGCTGCCCGGCTCCGGCTTATGCGACCAGCCAAGTTTGGAAATTAGCTTTTGAAAATTATCCGGCTCCGAAGTTATGGCAATCCAGGATGAAGCAAAAGCGTCCTCGTTATCCGACTTATCTTTAAACTTATAACAGGCATAGATATTTAATTCTTTGGCGTTGCTGAACAAGACCGGTTCCAGCTGCATATACCTGTTCGATGTATGAAACAATATCAATCCATTATCCTTCAGGCATCTCAGGTATTCCTTTATCGCTTCCACCGTCAACAAATGCACGGGGATGGAATCTCCGCTAAAGGCGTCTATAATCAATAAATCGTATTTATTATCCGGAATATCCCGCATGGTTATCCTGGCATCGCCGAATATATAATTTATTTCGGATTCCGAGTCGTTTAGATAAGTAAAGTAATTCTTCGCGATATAAAAGACATCCCGGTCTAATTCAAAAAAATCTATGGCACGCTTGGGACTGCCATAAGCAGCCAGTGCCCCGCTGCCCAATCCTACCAAACCTATATCGTTAAATTCAAAAAGCTCAGAAAGAAGAATTTCGCCTACAGGCGTATCGTGATGATAATAAGTCAGGGGTTCTTTTCGCTTTTCTGCACCTATATATTGCCCGCCGTGCAGAGTTGTGCCGTTTAAAAGCATTCTCTTGCCGCGGCGCTCATACACCTTGTAAACACCGTAGTAATTACGTTTTGCGTAAATATATACGTCGGGAGCCCAGATAAAGCTCAATAAAGAAAACAGGCACAGAATCGCGCCTATATTCAAACAAACAGCCAGCGGCTTAGCTTTTAGTTCGGAATAAACCATCTTTAAAACGATCAGGATTACCACAATGCCTATAAAATTATACCTGTCGAACACCATAGGCCACAGCAGCATAAAAATCGTGGAATAAATAATTAAGCGCAGACGATAACGGTCCATATCAAATATTTTTTGATTTGCTATTGCCATAGCCAGAGATATAATAAATATACCCACCAAATAATCAAGCATGTACGCAGTAATCAACGGCATAACCCAGCTTACCAAAAGACCGCCCACAAATCCTCCGCTTGATACCATAAGATAAAACATGCTTAAATTGCGGCTGTCCTTTGGCTTTGTGCTGTTTAACTCCGTCTGGCAGAACATACAAAGAAAAAAAAGCAATACCAGCTGAAGAATTATCTCGATAGCGACGGGGATTACTCTCTGCTGGACTATGAAAAAAAGTAAAATACTGTAAGCGATGATTATGTAAAATTTTTCTTTAAGCCAGGGGGGATTCCAGGGCTTCTTTTTAAAGCTTAAAACAAAGGAAAAAAGATATATGCATAAAGGCATAATCCAAAGCAGCGGCATGGGGGTAATTTCATAAGTTATTATGTTGGTTACCGACAAAAACATAACCACGCCGGCAATACTTAATAAAAACCAATGCCATTTTTCCTTGTTTGCAATAGGGGCGGATAATTCCTTATCGGCGGCACCGTTTTTATCCGGCTTTACCAGCATAAATACCGCCACATGCAAAAGAAGCAGAAAAAAATAAATAATCCTCCACATATTCAACTGCCTGGATAAGCCGAAGAATAACTCGAAGAAAAACGGGTATGTTAAGAGCCCGGCAAAAGAACCCAAATTGGATACGGCATATAAAACATAAGGGTTTTTGCGCTCAGGCAGACCCGACATAGAAAACCACGCCTGAAATATTACGCTGGTAGTAGACAAAAGAAAAAATACCGGCCCGATACAGCGCGCAAGCTGTAGAAAAATATTTACGACCATCGGTATTTTCTGTATTAAAACCATCTGCGGCAGGCCCCTGCCCGGGAAAAACAATAAAGCCAGGAATAATATCGTGAAGTGAATATAGCGATAACGGCGTATGCCAATTTTTGTTAAAACAAAATGGGAATAAGCATAGCCCAAAAGGAGCGTGGCCTGAAAAAAAACAAGGGCGGCGCCCCAGACCGTGTAGGCGCCGCCGAAATTAAACAATAATACCTTGGAAATAATAAGCTCTATCTGAAACAGTAAAAATGCGGCAAAAAAAATAACGCTCCCCAGGCACCATGCTTTCATTTTGCGCATATAAGCTCCTTCCTAAATGTTGATAGAACCCCTAAATTTTCTAAATTATACCATACTGCGCGTGATTTGGAATTTATTTTTGAATTTGACAAATTAAGCGCCATAGCATATAATAAGGCTCTTCGGAAATAGTTTAAAAAATAATAAAGAGATTCGCCCCGCCTGCAGCGGAGCTCATTAAGGAGATTGAGATATGGCACAAAAAGGCGGTTTATCGCATATACACTATAAAGAAACAAAAGGGCTAAAAGTCAATGCCGGCAGTTTTGTCACTAAAGGCACAATACTGACTAGGCAGGGAAACAAATGGAAGGCAGGATTAAACGTATCCGGCAGGAATATAATTCATGCCGGAGAAGACGGCACCATTTATTTTACTAAAAAAAGCGGAAGCTATAAAAAAAATAAGCTATATACGTTTATAAACATAAATCCGGCTAAAGCTAAAAAGGCCGCTTCTCAAGCTAAAAAATCAAAATAGATTAGGCCGTATGGACAAGCCCCGCCTCTTCCATGCTTGCGGCTTCCGGCTGAATAAAATCTTCCTCATCGGCGATTGCTTCTTCGATTAGCCGCTCTTTTACCAGGCGGTATTTTTCCGCAGGAAAAACATACACTCCGATATCAACTTCATATTTTGGGGAATATATTATTTTCATTTTAAATTTTTAATTCTCAGCTGGCCGCAGGCGGCCTGAATATCCGCGCCGCGAGGCAATCTTATCATGGCATGCACGCCATTTTTTATAAGCTTATTTTTAAAATTCAAGGCGCTTTTTTTTGAAACCGGGGCTATCCGGCCCTTACCGGCCGCATTATATAAAATAAGGTTGACCTTACAATTGGCGCCGGATAAAATGTTTGCTAATTTATCCGCCTCATTCATAGCGTCATTTATGCCTTTTATCAGCACATATTCAAAAGTAACCTGCCTGCCGGTATAGGCGGCATAGCTCTTTGCGCACTTTATTAATTCTTTAAGCGGATATTTTTTATTAACCGGCATAAGCTTATTTCTTAATTCGTTACCTGCCGCGTGCAGCGAAATGGATAATTCAACCTGTAGGCCCTCTTCTTTTAATCTCTCTATTTTATCTATTATCCCGCAGGTGGAAATTGTAATGTGCCTTGCGCCGATGTTAAACCCTAACGGTTGATTTAAAATGCGTATCGCCCCTAACACGTTATCATAATTATCAAAAGGTTCTCCTATGCCCATAAAAACAATATTTGTTATTTTTTTACTGGTAATGAGCATGGCCTGGGATAATTGAGAAGTAATTTCAGAGGCCGAAAGATTGCGGGAAAAGCTCTTGCCGCTGGCACAAAACAAACATTTGAATTTGCACCCAACCTGGGAAGAAAGACAAACCGTATTTCTATTGCCGGCAGGAATAAATACGGATTCTATAGTTTCATTATCCTGCAATTTAAACAAAAATTTTTCCGTGCCGTCTTGGGAATTCAAGCATTCTAACAGCTCAATTCTGCCGATATAAAATTCATTTTTTAACATAGCTATGCCTTGCTTAGACAGATTTGTCATTTTTTCAAAACTGTCTATTTTCTTGCGGTAAAGCCAATCAAAAACCTGTCTGGCAGCGTAAGAATTAAAATCCAAACTAATAAGTTTTTTATTGAGGTCTACAAAGGAAAGGTTTTTTATATCCTGCATGTGGGCCGCTAAACCCTAGGAAGGTTCTTCTGTGTCGATTCTGCCTACTCTTCTAAATTTTTCGTATCTTTGCTCTAAAAGCTCTTCTTGGGGGATATGGCTCAACTCTTCAAGATATCTGATTAAGGTTTCTTTGATATTATTGGCTGTCTTCTCGGGATCATTATGCGCGCCCCCTAAAGGCTCCGGAATAACCTCATCTACTAAGCCCGCCTTCAAGAGATCGCCTGCCGTAAGTTTTAACGCCTCTGCCGCTTCAGCGGCCTTACCGCTGCTCTTCCATAATATAGCGGCACATCCCTCTGGAGAAATAACCGAATAATAAGCGTTTTCCAAAATACATATCTTATCCGCTATCCCTATACCCAACGCTCCGCCACTGCCTCCCTCGCCTATGACTACAGCAACTATTGGAACGCCTACCAGCATCATTTCCCTTAGGTTATAGGCTATCGCTTGGGCCTGGCCTCTTTCTTCAGCTCCTATACCGGGATAGGCTCCCGGGGTATCGATAAAAACGACTATCGGTAAATTAAAACACGCGGCCATTTTCATAAGCCTCATACTTTTCCGGAAACCTTCCGGATGAGCACAGCCAAAATTGCGTAAGATATTTTCTTTAAGGTCACGCCCTTTCTGCTGGCCGATTATCAATATTTTTTTACCGGATACCTTTGCCAGACCGCAGATAATCGCCTTATCGTCGCCAAAAAGCCTGTCTCCATGAAGCTCGATAAAATCAGATGTTATAAGTTTTATGTAATCCAAAGAATACGGGCGCCCAGGATGCCTGGCAATCTGCACCCTCTGCCAGGCGCTCAGATTAGCATAGGTATCTTTACGCAGCTTTGTTAATTTCTCCTCCAGCGTTTTTATCTCGGAAGATAAATCCACATGCCTGCCGGAAGCAAAAGTCCTAAGCTCCTCTATCTTTCTCTGCAGCTCAATTATGGGGCGTTCAAAATCTAAATTAGCCATCAATCTATAATCGTTACCTCTGTGCCCTGCGGGAGAAAAGAAAATAGCTCTTCCACGTCTTCATTCTTCATCCTGACACAACCCTGCGTAACCTGGCTTCCTAAAGCTTCCGGCTCAGTCGTGCCATGAATACCGTAACCTGCCGCATCAAAACCCATCCAGCGCGAACCCAGAATATTTTCAGGGCTATCCGCAGGCACCATCGCCCCCACTTGAGGCTTGAACCACACGGGGTCAACGAGCTTATTAATAATCTTAAAGGTGCCCACAGGCGTAGAATTATTTTTTCCTGTTGCTACGATATATGTTTTAACTATTGCTTCATTTGATTTTAACATTAAAATATTTAATGACTTATCAACAAGGGCGCTGAATTTTCCCTTCCAGATCTTGAGATTCATGCCTGGGCGGATAAGATCGGATTTAAGCATGTTTATTTTCTTAATCAACTCTACCGTCGTATCGAATTTCTTGGCGATTTTAGATAAGGTGTCTCCGGGTTTTACTTCATAATATTGGCTTTCGGCCGTAATAAGCGTGGGAGAAAAAATTATCTTCAGGTTTACATCTTCCAGATGTTTTTGCGCCTCCTGAATCTGCGGATAGTCAGGATGAAGACGCAATATCTTTTGATAGGTTTCCCTGCTCAAGGCAAATTCATTTTCAGCCTCATAACGCTTTGCCAAGTCGAAGAGCTTATTAGCCGGCTGCACAGCCCCGGGATCAATTTCCTGCCCCGAACTGCCGCTATCTTCCTGTCTTAACCTATGTTTAGGTTTATTTATAACTAAAAAACTGGCGGCGGCAAATATAATTAAAATAAAAACAATGATTAATTTCCTAATCACAACCTCCTCCTTACTAAGAACATAAACTTACTTTACATAGGCCAATCAAAAGCTCATAACTAAAGCTATGCTTATGCCTAAAATAGAGCCCATGATAACCTGCAGCGGCGTATGCCCTATCAATTCCTTAAGCCGGTTTTCCTGAATCCTGCCCTTCCAGTAAATATCTTCCATTACCCGGTTCAGGAGTTCTGCCTGCTTGCCTGTTGAACGCCTTACGCCCTGGGCGTCAAACATTGTAACCAAGGCAAACATAACAGCCAAAGCAAATAAAGGAGAAGCAAAGCCAAAATGTATTCCTGTGGCTGTGGCTAAAGCGCTTGCCCCTGAGGCATGGGCCGAAGGCATCCCTCCGGTACCCACAAACCAGCGGAAATCAAACTTTTTTTTCGTTATGATCCCTACGAAGACTTTAATACTCTGAGCAATAAACCATCCCCAGATAGTAATTATTAATACTCTATTATTTAAAATGGCATCAAAAAATTCATGCATTTAATACATCCTCGTCTTTAGGCATTATTAATCGGCGGGAATCACCTCTATTGAAACGTTAGAATCGTATGTCGCCTGGCCGCGGTAAATAAGATAACCTTTATTCCCTTTGGCTATTCCGGTTTCCGCCTCCTCCCGCTTATACCGCTTATAGTTACGGCTTCTTTTTGCCTTCTTTAAAGCTTTTATTGTTTCTGTAAGCTCTTCAATAGAATTTAATTTCGCCTCTAACTTGCTTTTTTCTTCGTTAAGCCTTTGTAACTCAATCCGTAACGCCTCTTCTTTATTTTTTAAATCTTGATTTTCCCTCTTTAGGCCTTCACTGGCCCTACCCATCCTGCTTATTTCCTGGCGGCCGGATTCCAATTCCATATTTAATAGATTAAGTTTTTGGGTAGTTGTTCCGATCTCATCCTGAAGAGATTTTTTTTCATCATTTAACTGGCTTATTTCCAGCGCCTGCTTTTCTATTTTTTCAATGGCATTTTCATTTTTATCCTGCAGCTCGGATATATCGCTTAATTTAGCCTCTAAATCTTCATTTATGAGTATATATTTATAAATAGAAAAGCCGGCGGCACCGCATAAAAACATTATTATTAATATTAGAATTTGTTTTTTTAGCATAGCGCCATCCCGATTAATTATTTTTACCTGCCTGCCGAATTAAAAAAGGCAGTAAAACCCCATGCCCTTTATGCAATAAGGCCATAAAAGGCACGGGGTTGTAACTCTATTATATTATAAAAATATTAAAAATCAAGCAAAAGAGCCGGTGAGTTGTTCTCTGTTTATCTTGCCATGATGATCAGAAAAATTACTAAGATAACAATCACCAAGACGGCTGTAATTATTTTCAGCCGCGCATATTTAATTTTGCCCATAAATCCTGCGCCGCGCCTTAAGCTTTCTCCGCAATAAAGGCATAAAAGCGCCTCGTCATCGTAAATTGGATTATGGCAATTGGGGCATATATATTCCGGCATTTAACGGCTTGGCAGGCATTATGGCGTATTGCCGTGTATTAATTCCGCAAGGTTATCAAGCTCAAATTTAAAAGTCTGTATAGGTTTTATATTTTGCATGCTTTCAACTTTTATCCACAGCTTATATTTTTTCCCGGGAAGAATTTTTTCTTTGGGAATTTTAAATTTCATCGCTTCTTTGGTGAGTGTTCCGGCGGCTTTTTTGCTCTCCTTTTTCTTGCTTGTGCGAAGGAATTTTCCTTCCAGCTCTTCGGTAAAAAAGGGCTCTTCTTCTTCGCCGGTAGCAAAAATCATCTTTCGCGTTTCTGAGCTTAAGCGCCCAAGTTTTGGCCCCATTATTACCGCATTGAATATCTTAGGTTTTGCTCCGTACATACGGGCGCTCACAGTAACTTCAAGCATGCCATTATTAAGATAGGCCTCAACGCCTACGGTTGTTTCCTGTAATTCATGGGCTTTACGAATAATAAATACGCCGCTTTCAGGCTTATCTTCTTGCGCGAAAACATAAACAGCCGGCGATAATAGAATACTTACCGATATAAAGAAACTGATTATTTTTTTCATATAATGAGCGCATAACTTACGGAGCTCGAAAGGCGACGTAAGTTATTTGCGCGAATTATCCGCCTACATTTTATCAAGGGCTTCTCTGGCATTCATGCCTATCCTGATTCCTAATCTTTGCGCAGAATTATTAGCTTCCATAACCGCTGACTCCAGTAAATCATCTATATTGGCGACAGGCTTTCCGTTGGGCGAACTTACGCACCCGCAAGGGTAATTAAATTTATCTAACGCCAGCGCGTTAAAAGCGCCGCAGGCAAGCATGCCTACATCCGTAACCACGCTTACCAGATTAACCGGGCCCAGGGCAATAACATAGCCATCGGCTTCTTTACGGGCAAGCTTTACTTTTATATGCTGCATAAAAACCGCGCCTTAGATATTAGATATCAGAATCTGACCGAAAGGCCTACCTGATTAATTACATTTTCATATTCTGCGGCAATATTATTACTATCAAGCTTCCAATAGTCAAATCTGTAGCTGACACTAATATTCTTATTTAGCGTATAGTATACAGCAAGCTTATAATTATACCGGTCATCAAACCTGGCGTTATCCCGGCCCAGGCGTACCCGGTAATTTTTCCTTTCAAAGCTGGGGGTAAAAGACACATATAAGCTTCTGTCTTCCAGAAAAGTTCCTGATATGTTTAAAGAACTTTTTAAAGCGTAATAATCGTTTAGGTCTTGTAATAAATCATTGGAAGTATTGCGATAGGCCTCCTCTTCAATGGTTATAGAATATCTCCCTATCCTCTGTGTTATGCCGGCCTCAAAAGCATACCTCTCATCCTCCCTGACGAAATCCATCTCAACACCGCTGGGATTTCGCGCTTTTTTCGTATTATATTCCTTGGTGCTGAATTCAAAGTTTAGGTCTATGTTAAAATTACGCGAGAGATAATTCTTGGTCTTAAGAAAATATTTCATGCCGCTATAGCTTGAAAGCGGAGAATCAGGATACCATAAAGACTCATAACCTATGCCGGGCTCAAGGCGCAGCCTGCCGTCTGAAAAAGGATAAAGCCGCAAGCCGGCATTGGTAATGGCATAAAGATAGTTGCTGTCTGTAAAATCGGAATATATTTGGTTAAAAGCAAGCGTATTAACATTTAACCCCAAGTGCTTATTAAAAATAGGGTTCCAGCCGACCATGGCAAATTGGCTGGTAAATATATCGCCCTTAGTGGAAGAATCATTATTTACGTTGTTTTCATATCCCCCGGCCAAAGAAGCAAAAACGCTAAATTTAAGAAGCTGCTCTCTTTTTTTCTTTTTTACGCGTAACAACGCTCTTTGTTTAAGTAATTCGATTAACTCGGAAGTAGTCTGTGCCTCCGATAAAATACTTTTCTTAAAGCTGGCAACCTTATCCTCCTGCTGCTCCGACCTGTTCTCATCTTCATCCGCCGAAAAAAGATAAGACGCATCAGTCAAAAAGAATGCCAAAAGCAAGAAAGAGAGCAGGCTTCTTTTTATTATTTTCTTATAGTACATATTAGCCATCTATATTATCCATGCTTATTGAGCTTTGTATAACGAATGGTAAAAATTCCGTGAAACAAAGCGAAATATTGACTACCTCACTGCCATTGGTAAAGCAAAAGCCAATAATAGATAGACTATATCCGGATTAAAACCCGGCTTTGATTTATTGTATTAGCTAACGTCATCTTTGTCAACCCCCGTTAGAGATAATTTACCGATAAATAGTATAGCCGTAATCTCTAACGGGGTCAACATATATTAAAATAAGATTTTCTATATATAACTATCTATTATATAATGGGTTACAATCAAAAATACTTTCATCTTGGCCTTGAAAACAGGCATTTTATCGTGTATACTTATAATGTAAAAGATAATAGGGCTTATCTGTAAAAGGCAAACTGCGGGAAATCGCAGGGCGCAAAGCTAAGAGCCTAAGTCCCAAAGGGGATAGGGCAGTCGGCTGCCAGGTAAAAGGAATACCTCAAGCCGACAGAAAAGGTTTGAGGATTTTTAATTTTAGCCGAAAGCGAGACTGAAATGAAAAAGATGAGGATATTAATACTGCTTGCATTTTTTATTCCATCCATTGCTATATGTATATGCTTTAATTCCGCTTATTGCTTTGATAAAGAAGAAATGGATACTGCCCTCAGGGAAGAACTGGCCAAGATAGATAACGTGGAAATGCGCCAAGCCATACTCGAAGAATACAAAGAGGTCCTGATTGAGGCCATGCCGGAATTAAATATCGAAGAAGCTACCTGCCAGGGCTGTGAAGACGACTTAAAAACTCTGGCACAAGAAAAAATCCAAATGGTAAAGGTAGATACCGCGGATTTGAAAGATAGAGAAACAATAACTACCGGCAATAATGCGGAACCGACAGTAGCTGCACCGGAACCAGTAGCTGCACCGGAACCAGTAGCTGCACCGGAACCAGCTGGCCATTGGGAAACAAGGCCGACAGCTTGCGGTTGCGGGACAGAACAAGTCTGGGTAGACAACTAATAAAATCTCTGTACATAGAATTATTTTTTAGGAAAGTGTACAGAGATTTTTTGTTATCTTACCCCTATCAAAGCGAGCGCCTCCGAGCGGGTTTTCTGATTTTTCTTAAATATCCCTCTTACCGCCGAAGTAACGGTTGTCACCCCGGGTTTTTTAACTCCGCGCATTGACATGCATAAATGCTCCGCCTCAATAACCACCATACATCCCTGCGGCTTAAGCTTAGACATTATTATATCTGCAATTTGCGTAGTAAGCCGCTCCTGCACCTGCGGCCGTTTGGCTAAAATATCAACCACCCGCGCCAGTTTACTCAATCCGGTAACCCTGCCCTGCTTAGGAACATAAGCAATATGCGCGCGGCCTACAAAAGGCAAGAGATGATGCTCGCATACGCTGTATAACGGTATTCCTTTTAACAGCACTATCTCTTCATGCTTCTGATCTAAAATAACTTCCAGCTCCTTACAAGGGTCTTCTTTAATGCCGGAAAAAATCTCTTCATACATTTCCGCCACGCGCTTAGGCGTATCTAAAAGGTCCCGCCTCTTTGAATTTTCCCCTATCGCTTCTAATATTTCCCTGACCGCTTTTTCTATTTTTTTCTTATCCATAAGCCCTCTCAATTTTTAGTTTTATTCATTTTCCCTTGCCTTAACATCGGGTAAATCTCTTCGATATTTACCCGATAGGCTGCGGGATAAATTCGGACAGATAACTTATGTTCGCTATCGCTTCATAAGTTATGTCCTCATTTACCGACACAGAACTCGCTGAATATTTTATCTAATAAATCGTCGCTTACCTTACGGCCTGTAATCTCATCCAAAGAACAGATCGCGCCCTTTAGACTCTCCGCGATTAATTCCTGGCTCCAGCCGCATTTTGCCAGATTTAATGCCTCTGCGCAAAAATTAAATGCCCTCACTATGCAATCCTTCTGCCTGAGGCTGCTTATCATAGCGGGCTCGGCCTCAATAGGCCTGCCACCCAAAACCATATCCAATAGAGCTTTTTCTAAGGCCCCAATCCCTTTTAGCTTTAAAGCCGATAATTCCACTATCTTTTTAAAATACGGCTTTAAATCAGCCTTTTTTATTTTTAAAGGGAGGTCTATTTTATTAAGCACCGCTATAGCAGGCCTTGAGTTTATCTTCCTGATTAGGATTTTATCCTGCTTTGTCAAACTTTTACTCGCGTCAAATACAAGCACTATTAAATCGGCTTTACCAAAATATCTGCGCGCTCTGTTTACAGCCTCATGCTCGGCTAAATCGCGCGGCTCTATTATTCCGGCGGTATCGGCGATTTTTACGGGTATGCCCCTTATGTCCAATGTTTCCTCTATTATATCACGGGTCGTACCGGCAATAGGCGTAACGATTACCCTTTCTTCTTTCAGCAGCGCGTTAAGTAAAGAAGACTTGCCGACATTCGGCCTGCCGCATATAACAACGCTCACTCCTTCACGCAAGAGCCTGCCTATAGATGCCGAATCAAGAACCTGTTTTAGTTGATTATTTATAGATCTGATTCTGCTTGTTAAGCGCCCGTTTTTTGTTTTTGTTGCGTCCTCTTCTTCGCCAAAATCAATAGATGCCTCCAGCAAGCTTAATATATCCAAGATGCTCTTGCGTATATTATTTAAGCCATCGGAAAGCGCTCCTTTTAGTTGTTCATTGCTTAAACGCAAGGAGGCTTCTGTCTTTGACTGTATGATATCTAGAACTGCCTCGGCCTGCGCAAGGTCAATCCTGCCGTTTAAAAATGCCCTTTTAGTAAATTCTCCGGGCGCGGCAAGGCGCGCCCCATTTGCTAAAACCAGCTCCAAAATACTCCGCAGAGAAACTATGCCGCCGTGGCAATTTATCTCTACTACGTCTTCTCTGGTATAACTCTTAGGCGCCCGCATTACCGTCAACAAAACCTCATCTATAATGTTAGGCTTCCGCCTGCAGCCCGCAACAATCCATCCGTAATGCAGCGTATAACTTTTGAAATCTGACGGCTTGGCCATGTCTTTAGGCAAGAATATCTTATCGACAATCTCAAGCGCTTCTTTCCCGCTAAGGCGCACGATGCCTATGCCGGAGGCGCCTTGCGCCGTTGAAATTGCCGCGATTGTATCATTAAAAGTAAATAAATTATTCATACCGGAAAAGTTTAACTTTTCATTATTATATCCCGCGCCTCACCCACAACAAATAACGAACCCGTAACTAAAATCAGGTCTTTTTTATGCGCGCAATTAAAAGCTGTTTCTAATGCCTGGGGCACATTTTCGGTTAAAGACAAATTTATATTTTTTTTTATTCTTTCAGCGCTTTCCCTTAATATTTCAAGAGCCATCGCCCTGGGATTATTTGATTTGGTCAATATTAGTTTTTTAGCAAAAGGGGTAAGCACTTTAAGAACCCCCTTGATATCTTTGTCGCTTGATAGGCCTAAAATGAGAATTATTTTTTTCTTAAATAATTCTTTTACAGCGTCTCTTAAAGCAATGCTTGATGCCTTATTCTGAGCGCCGTCTAATATTATTAAAGGATTTTTCTTTACTATTTCAAATCTGCCCGGCCAAAGCGCCTTATAAAGCCCTTTTCTTATCGTCTCAACAGTTACGCTAACGCCATAATTTTTTAACGCCTCTACAACCCCCACCGCTGTTGCCGCATTCACCGCTTGATGCCTGCCCAAAAGCTTTATCTTTAAATTCGGATATTCAGCCAATACGCCTTTAACCCTGAATTTTGAATTCTGGATTTTGAATTTGATTTCTTTGCCTACCTCATAAAGCTTAGCATGCGCCCTTCTACATCTGTCCCTGATTACTCTTCTTGCTTGCCATCTCTGCGGCGCGCTAACCACTATCAGTCTTTGGCCTTTGGTTTTTGGCCTTTGGTTTTTTATAATTCCGGCTTTTTCACGGGCGATTTTAGTAATTGTATCTCCGAGCAGGCCGAAATGCTCTAAGCTTATGGGAGTAATCGCGCAAACTAACGGGTCAACCACATTGGTCGCGTCCAGCCTTCCGCCTAAGCCAGTCTCTAAAACCGTAAAATCAACTTTTTTTTCTTTAAAATAAATAAAAGCTAAAGCGGTATAAACTTCAAAGAATGTCAACGAACCGTGCTTGGAGCGCTTATTAAAATTATCAATAACAGGCCTTAACCTCTCTACTATATCACAAAAATCTCTTTTGGAAATCATGCCCTCAAACTCTTTGCTCTTTGCTCTTAGCTCTTTGCTCTTTGCTAATATCCGTATTCTCTCTCTTAAATCCGACAAATGCGGCGAGGTATACAATCCAACCCTATAACCTGCCTGGCCTAAAATGTAAG
>PCWA01000080.1 GCA_002796125.1 Candidatus Ghiorseimicrobium undicola | reverse complement strand
GGCTACTCGGCCTCGCTCTCGCCAATATGCAATCAAAGGCGAACCTTGCCCGCTCGGCCTGCGTTACGCCCTGCTCAAAATCAGCCCAAGCCAGCATTGAATTTACACAATTTTCCGTATACTACCGGCAAGCGCCATAAGATTGATTTTTATTTTTTATGTGCTATACTGAAATTAGAGAAATAAAATCCCTGCAGTGTTCGTTTGTGCGGCAGTAAAATTGAACCAACACAATTTATAAGGGTGCTGGTATAGGCATGCCCGAGGGTGTGCCAAACAAGGCGCCCACCTGTGAGAACGGGTTCAAACTCACGCGCTGCGCGACGACATGAGCGGGGATTTTTTTTGAGCGGATTAAACTGATGAAAAACGCGGATTACGCGGATTTATTTAAGGGAAAAATAACCGCTAATAATAATAAAGATCTGCCGCTTGCCGCGCGCATGCGCCCGCAGAACTTGAGTGAGTTTGCGGGCCAGGAGCATATTTTGGCAAAAGGAAAATTGCTGCGCCGGGCTATAGAAGCAGACAGCCTGTCTTCGGTAATTTTCTACGGCCCTCCCGGTGTCGGAAAAACCAGCCTGGCCGCCTGTATAGGCAAAGTTACAAAATCTTATTTTGAAAATGTCAATGCCGTAAGCTGCGGCGTTGATGAGCTGCGCAAGATCATCCGCGATGCTAAAATGCGCAAAATCCGCTTCGGGCAGAAGACGATACTTTTTATCGACGAGGTCCATAGGTTTAACAAAGCGCAGCAGGATGTGCTTATGCCGGACGTGGAGGAGGCAAGCGTTATTTTAATAGGCGCGACCGTAGAAAACCCTTTCTTTTATCTAATCCCGCCCTTGGTGTCCCGCTCTCTGGTATTTGAATTAAAGGCGTTAAGCGAAGATAATATAAAGTTTATTCTTCGGCGCGCGTTAAACGATAAGAAAAACGGCTTCGGCAATATTAAAATTACAATAACAGAAGAGGCCTTAAATTTTTTGGCTAAAATTTGCGAAGGCGATGCGCGGCGCGCATTGGGCGCCTTAGAAATAGCAGTCCGGAGCAGCGCGGCGGAAAATGAAAAAAAGGCGCTTATAAAAATCGGCTTGGATATTGCAGAAGAATCGGTACAGAGAAAAGCCGTTGTTTACGGAGGGAAAGGCGACGCGCACTATGATGCCGCGTCCGCTTTTATTAAATCCATGCGCGGCTCAGATCCGGATAGCGCTTTATACTGGATGGCAAAGATGCTTTATGCCGGAGAGGACCCCCGTTTTATCGCGCGGCGTATTTGTATATTGGCCGCTGAAGACGTGGGAAATGCCGATCCCCTGGCTCTTGTTTTGGCGCAAGCTGCCTTACAGGTGGCAGAATTTGTAGGCATGCCCGAGGCCCGTATTCCTTTGGCGCAGGCTTGTATTTATGTCTCGTGTGCGCCAAAATCTAATGCTTCTTATCTGGCCATAGATAAAGCCTATAAAGATATCGAGAAAGAAAGAACACAGGAAGTCCCGGATCATCTCAAAGATGCTTCTTACTCCGGCGCGAAAAGTTTAGGCCGCGGTAAAGGATATAAATACGCGCATGATTACCCCGGGCATTATGTTAGTCAAAAATACACCACAAAAAAAGCGCGGTATTATGAGCCTCAGGATTTAGGCTATGAAGCGAAAATCAAAAAGCGCATGGAAAAATTACGCGCAGAGGAAAAGTAGATAAAATGCCCACAGTTTTAATGTTATTAATTTTTGGCGCGGTATTTATGACTACCTACGCTTTATTCGGCGCCTCATATAAAGGTGCTGCCCGCGGCAAAAAAAGCAAAAAGAGGCCCGTTCAACAAAACCTTGCGGGCGCGCAGGAGGCCGATGATGGGAAAAGTAAAATTCAGGAGCTGCAAGGGCAGATTAATACCTTAACGGCTGAGCTGGAAATAGCAAAAAAGGATTACGTATCCCTGCAGAAAGAATTCAAATCTGCCCAGGAAAGGGGAGAGGGCCTGGAGACAGAATTACTTAAAAGAGAAGAATGGCTGGCGAAATCGGAAGAAATGCTTAAAAAAAGCAAGGGAGAAGATTCGGAATATAAAAATAAATTTATCGCCAAAGAAAAAGAGCTACAGGAATTATTCGCGCAAAACATTAACCTGACAAAAGAAATAAGAAATATAGAGTTGAGAACAGCAGCTTTTCTAAAGGACAATAAAGATAAAACAGAACAACTGGAGATCCAGAAACACCAAATTATAAAGCTTTCCGAAGAAATTAAGGGATATTTAAAATCTATAGCGCAATATAAGAAGAAGGAAGAAGAGAACGAATGGGTTCCCAAAAAAGAGTTTAATAAGCTGAACGAAGAATATACGGAACTGGAAAAAGAGCTGGAGCAAAAAGAGGAAAAATTGAATATTTATACCCATGAAATCGTGCAGCTAAAAAGGCTATTAAAAGAAGGGGCAGAGGTTGTCCCGCCGGAAGAAAATAGAGAGTTGCATGATGAAGGAGCAAAAGAAGAAATTCCCCCGCCTTCAGCGGAGACGCTAAGCAGGCAGCAGGAGGCGGAGCAGCCAGTTATCAGCCAGCCGGAAGAAAAACCCAAAGAAGAGTTAATTGCTCCGAAAAATGAAGGGGTAGAGAAGCCGGAACAGGCAAGGGAAGATAAAGAAGAAAAAACAGCTAAGGCTGCCGGGCAGGAAAAGGCAAAGAAAGAAGCGCTTCCCGTACCAGCGATCGGGCTAGAAAAGATAAGAAATATCGGAATTATGGCGCATATAGATGCCGGGAAAACAACTTTAACGGAGCGGGTGCTTTTTTATACCGGGCGCTCACATAAGATCGGGGAAGTCCATGAAGGGGCCGCGGTTATGGATTGGATGAAGCAGGAGCAGGAAAGAGGGATAACCATTACCGCCGCCGCTACCACATGTTTCTGGAAGGAAGCCAGAATTAATATTATAGATACGCCGGGCCATGTTGATTTTACGGTTGAGGTTGAGCGCAGCCTAAGGGTTTTGGATGGGGCAGTCGCGGTTTTTTGCGCCGTAGGGGGTGTTGAGCCGCAATCGGAAACAGTATGGCACCAGTCCAATAAGTATAAAGTGCCAAAAATAGCTTTTATTAATAAGATGGATAGGATTGGGGCGGATTTTTTTGCGGTTTTCAACAGCATAGAAGATATACTTGGGGCAAATGCTGTTCCCGTCGAGATTCCCATTGGCAGCGAGGATAATTTCCGGGGAGTGATAGACCTTATTGAGATGAAGGCCTATATGTATAATGAAGATTCACTCGGGAAAGATTATACTACGGAAGATGTTCCCGCGGAGTGCAGGGCGCAGGCTGATGAGTACCGGCATCTTATGGTAGAAAAAGCGCTTTCTTTTGATGAAGCCCTAATGAAGAAATACCTCGAGCAGGAGTCAGCCATAACAGGCGAAGAAATTAAAGCGGCGATACGCAAGGGTGTTATTAGTAATAAGGCAGTGCCTGTTTTATGCGGCACGGCTTTAAAAAACAAGGGTGTTCAGAAGCTGCTTGATGCCGTGATATTATATTTACCATCGCCGCTGGACGTTTCCGCGGTAGAAGGCCATATTGCCGGAGAGGCGGAAAAAACCATACGGAGAAAACCTGATATAAGCGAGCCGCTTTCAGCTTTGGCTTTTAAGGTTTGGGCGGATCCACATATGGGTAAGCTTGTTTACGCGCGCATTTACTCCGGATATCTTGCTACGGGTTCCTATGTGCTAAACGCGACAAAAAATAAAAAAGAACGTGTGGGGCGCATTGTTCTTATGCACGCTAATCAGAAAGAAAATATAGAGTATGCGTTTGCCGGGGATATTGTGGCCCTGATCGGCCTTTCAAATACAATTACCGGAGATACGCTTTGCAGTTTAGATGAGCCCATATTGCTTGAGGCGATAGAATTCCCTGTGCCGGTTGTTTCTTTAAGTATTGCGCCTAAAAGCCGCAAGGACCAGGACAAATTAGGCAGGGCTTTAGGCAGGCTAACGGAAGAGGACCCTACTTTTATGGTTAATTCCGACGAGGAGACAAATGAGACAATTTTGACCGGGATGGGCGAGCTGCATCTTGAAGTTATAGTAAGCAGGCTCAAAGAGGAATTTGCAGTCGAGGTTATTGTCGGCAGGCCGAAGGTTGCTTTTCGCGAAACTGTATTAAGACAAGCGCATGCCGAGGGGAAATATATCCGGCAGACCGGAGGCCGCGGCCAATACGGCCACGTAGTTTTGGAAATTTCGCCGGGCGATCCGAAGGAAGGGTTCCAATTCGTAAACAGCATAAAGGGCGGGGCGATACCGCAAAATTTTATACCCGCTGTAGAAAAAGGCATTATTGAGGCAATGCAGAAAGGGGTTTATGCCGGATATCCCGTTGTTAATGTCAGGGTAAATTTAGTAGACGGCTCTTTTCATGATGTAGACTCTTCAGAGCTTGCTTTTAAGATCGCCGCCAGCATGGGCTTTAAAGATGCTTTTATGAAGGCGCAGCCGGTATTGCTGGAACCTTATATGGCCCTGGAAGTATCCACCCCCGAAGAATATGCCAACAGCGTCGTGGGTTATATCTGCGCCCGGCGCGGGAAAATTATTAATATGGAAAATAAAGGCAAGCAAAAGATTGTTTTGTCCGAAGTCCCTCTTTCTGAAATGTTCGGCTATGCTTCAGACCTGCGTTCTTTGTCGAGCGGCCGTGCCAACGCATCTATGCAATTTGATAAATATCAACAGGTGCCCGGCGAAATCGCGCAGAAAATCATTACCGAGAAAAAAGAAAGGGAGAAAAAAGACCAGCGGTGATAAAGGCGGCAGCCTGATTTACTTTTATCTTGAGCTTACGGCTGAATTGTGCTAAAATTTCTAAATTCGGACAGAACAAACAAAAGATTCTATTGCCGGGAAGGGATCATGGAACAGTACAGCGAAAAAGTAATGCAGCATTTTAATAATCCGCACAATGTCGGAGAGATCCCCGATGCCGATGGTGTCGGCACTGTCGGAAATCCCATATGCGGGGACGTAATGAAGTTGTATATCAAGGTAAAAAATGATATAATAATTGAAGCGAAATTTAAAACATTTGGCTGCGGGGCGGCGGTCGCCACCAGCTCTATGGTGACAGATCTGGTCAAGGATAAGACCATAGAGGAAGCTTTAAAGATTTCTAATAAGGCGGTAGCTGAAGCCTTGGGCGGGCTTCCGCCGGTAAAGATGCACTGTTCCGTTTTGGCAGAACAGGCATTAAGAGCCGCGCTTGCCGATTATTACAAAAAAATAGGCCGTGATCCAAGCGCTTTTGAACCAAAAAAAGACAGCCATGAGCACCATCATTGAAATGGAACAAAAAGAGGATTTAAAGCCAGCGAAAAAAAATATACGCGATGCAATCTTGTCCAAGCTAAAATTACAGGAGGAGGAAGAAAGACTAAATAAAAGCAGGCGGATAGAGCAAAAACTGTTTAATCTGCCTGAGTTCCAGCGAGCAAAGACTGTGATGTTTTATGTGTCAACCAAATTTGAGGTAGATACTTTGAATATGATAAAAAAGGCAATTAAATTAGGCAAACGCGTTGCGGTGCCTGTTGTTTCTAAAGATAAAAAGCAGATGCTTGTTTCCCTGATTTCGGGAGAGGCGTCAGAATTAGAATACGGTCCCTATACAATAAAACAGCCGAAGGAGGATCATTTTAACTTGATACCCCCGCAAGATTTAGACCTTATAGTAGTCCCGGGAGTCGCTTTTGATAAAGGCGGCATGCGTCTAGGGAGGGGGAAAGGTTACTATGACCGATTTCTTGAGTCTAAGCATGACCAGACGGCTACAGTGGGCCTTGCCTTTGATTTTCAGATCATACAAAACCTACCTTATGGTTGTCACGATCGTTCAGTCGAACAAATAATCAGCGCATAAAAGCAGCAACGCAGTACTTAGCAAGTTACAAATAGCCATAAGCTGTTTGCCATTTGCCATTTGCCAATATTGGGGGTGTATATGTCGGATAGTACCAGCATTAATATAGTAATTTTTGTTGTTTCGGGAGTAATCTGCGTAATCGCGGGGTTTATCCTAAGAAAGTTTGTTTATGAAAAAAGAATAGAATCCGCCCGCTCGACAGCCAAAAACATAATAGATATGGCTCAGCGGGAGGTAGATAATCGCAAAAGAGAAATAGACCTGGAGGCGAAGGACACTCTTTATAAATTAAGGCAGGATTTTGAAAGGGAGAACAAGGAGAAAAAAGACGAGCTTCTTAATTTAGAAAAACGCATTGTCCAGAAAGAATCCAATGTAGACAGGCGGCTTGAGCTTTTGGAAAAAAAGGAGAAGGACACTGAAGGCCGTGTTGAGAATGCGCGTAAATATGAGGAGAGCTTAAAAATAAAAGACAGGGAGCTTACCGCGCTTTTGGTAGAGGAGAAGGACAGGCTGCAGAAGATATCTTCTTTGTCTCAGGAAGAAGCGAAAAAGCTGCTTCTCATGCGCATGGAACAGGAGCTGACAAGCGAGAAAGCCACGCTTATAAGGAGGCTTGAAGACGAGGCCAAGCAGGCATCAGAAAAAAAGGCGCAGGAAATAATTACTTTAGCCATCCAGAGATGCGCCGTGGAGCATACGGTGGAATCTACCGTTTCAGTAGTAGCCTTGCCTTCAGATGAAATGAAAGGCAGAATTATCGGCAGGGAAGGGCGCAACATACGCGCCTTGGAAATGGCGACGGGGATAGATGTTATCATTGACGATACCCCAGAGGCAGTAACGCTTTCGGGCTTTGACACGGTAAGGCGTGAGATAGCCAGGATTTCCCTTGAGCACCTGATTTCCGACGGCAGAATTCATCCGGGCCGTATTGAAGAGGTGGTGGAAAAGGTAAAAAAACAGATGGATACAAAAATTAAAGAAGAGGGAGAAAGAGCGGCCTTCGACGTTGATATACACAGCTTAAATCCTGAGTTGATTAAGCTTTTGGGGCGCCTGAAATATCGTACCAGTTTTGGGCAAAACGCGCTGCAGCATTCAAAAGAAGCGGCTTTTTTGATGGGCGTCATGGCTTCCGAACTGGGCCTTGATTTTAAATTGGCAAGGAGGATAGGCCTTTTACACGATATAGGCAAGGCCATTAACCATCAGGCTGAAGGAACGCATGCAAAGATAGGGGCAAATCTGGCGCGTAAATACGGAGAGTCGGAAGAAGTTGTCGGAGCGATAGAGGCGCATCATGAAGAAGAAGAAGCCACGAGTTTATTCGCGATTTTGGCGGTAGCGGCTGATGCCATAAGCGCGGCCAGGCCCGGAGCGCGGCGTGAAACACTGGAGACCTATGTTAAGCGCCTGGAAAAGCTTGAATCGATAGCGAACGTATTTAAGGGCGTAGACAAAGCCTACGCGATACAGGCCGGGCGCGAGGTACGCGTTATTGTGCAGCCGGATAAAATATCCGATAATGAAGCGATAAACCTATCGCACGATCTACGTAAAAAAATAGAAGAAGAAATGGAATATCCCGGCCAGGTTAAAATAACGGTAATCAGGGAAATGCGGGCGATTGATTACGCGAAATGATTTTTGTATTGTGTAACGTGTATAGCGTATTGTGTGAGACGCTATGCTTAATACCCAATACTCAATACCTATGAATATCCTT
The DNA here is from genome assembly GCA_002796125.1 of Candidatus Ghiorseimicrobium undicola. Taxonomy (GTDB): domain Bacteria; phylum Omnitrophota; class Gorgyraeia; order Ghiorseimicrobiales; family Ghiorseimicrobiaceae; genus Ghiorseimicrobium; species Ghiorseimicrobium undicola. Next base: position 8,404 of record PCWA01000080.1, on the reverse strand, counting down.
TTTATCGGCGACATAGTAGGCAAACCCGGCAGACAGGCAATAAAACAATTGTTGCCCAAGATTGTTGAGAGGGAAGGCATCGGCCTGGTTATTGCCAACGCGGAAAATGCCGCCGGAGGCTCCAGCCTTAATCCGAATAGCGTAAACGAGCTGTTTCAAAGCGGCATAGATGTTTTAACCAGCGGAGACCATATATTTAGAAGGCCGGAGGCGTTGAAAGTTATAGACCATCCTTTTATTTTACGCCCAGAAAATCTTCCGCCTGCCGCTTTAGGCAAAGGCCATTGCCTGATTGAGAAGAACGGCATCAGCATAGCGGTGCTGAACCTGCAGGGCAGGGTGTTTATGTCGGCTATAGAATGCCCGTTCAGGGCCGCGCAGAGCGCCATAGAAAAAATTAAAAACGACGCGAAAATTATTATTGTTGATATTCATGCTGAAGCGACTTCGGAAAAAATCGCCCTTTCTTTTTTTCTGGAAGGGGAAGTTTCCGCCGTCTTAGGCACGCATACCCACGTGCAGACTGCCGATGAGAAAATATTGCCGGCCGGAACAGCCTATATTAGCGATGCCGGGATGACCGGGCCTTGTGATTCGGTCATCGGCAGGCGTAAAGAGAAGGTCATCGAAAAATTCGTCACCGGCATGCCTACATCTCTTGAGGTAGCAAGCGAAGATATCCAGTTGCAGGGTGTTGTCGTTGACATTGATGAGCAAACAGGAAGAGCCCGCGCAATCAAGAGAATAAAAGAAAAACTTTGACCCGATGAGTAAAGAGCGTAAAGTTTTAACCGTAAGCCAACTCACCCAAGATATAAAACTTATCCTGGAAAATACATTTAGCGATGTTTGGGTGGAAGGGGAGATTTCTAATTTTAAGGCTTATCCTTCGGGACACTTTTATTTTACGTTAAAAGACGAAAACGCGGCGATTAACGCCGTGATTTTTGGCGCATCTTTTAACAAACAGATAAAATTTAAATTTGAGAACGGCCTTAAGGTTATCTGTTTTGGCAGGATAGGCGTTTACGGGCCGCGCAGCCAATATCAGATACGCGTCGAAAAAATAGAACCAAAAGGCATAGGCAGCCTTCAGCTTGCCTTTGAACAATTGAAGGGAAAATTATATAAAGAAGGCTTATTTGATGAAAAACATAAAAAGCCTTTACCGCTTATGCCCCTTCGCGTGGGGGTGGTAACCTCTATAAAAGGCGCCGCCGTAAGGGATATAATCAGCGTGCTTAAGAGGAGGGCGCCGTTTATTTCTGTAGTCATCAGGCCGGTAAAAGTCCAGGGCGAAGGCGCCAAAGAAGAGATAGCGTCCGCGATAGAAGATTTTAATGATTACGCGGCTAGCGGGCAGGATATAGATGTTTTGATAGTGGGCAGGGGCGGGGGATCCATAGAGGACTTATGGCCTTTTAATGAGGAGATAGTGGCGCGGGCTATTTTTGCTTCAAGAATCCCTGTTATCTCGGCTGTAGGGCATGAAATAGATTACACCATATCGGATTTTGTAGCGGATCTGCGCGCGCCTACGCCTTCTGCCGCGGCAGAGATAGTGGCCAGAAAAAAAGAAGATATTGTTTCGGAAATCTCCCGGCATCTTAGAATAATGCGAGATTATATAAATGACGGAATAAATACTTTTTATCAGGAAATCGATGAAGAAATATATAACATGAATTTAGGCATGAGGCATCAGCTTGAAATAAGCCGGCACCAGCTTAAAAATATTTCAAACAAAATATATTTTCTTAGCCCCAAAAATTTACTTTTTCAAACCGCAGAGAAGCTGGATACTTTTAATAAACGGATAGCAAATGCCGCGGCAAATATTTTACAGGCAAAAGAGCAGCTCTATATAGGTTATCTGCACAGGCTCAACGCCTTAAATCCTTTGTCTGTTCTTGAGAGAGGATTTAGTTTGTCTCTGGAGCTTTATAGTGCTAGAGTAATAAAAGACGTAAAAGGCGTAAAAATCGGCGATAAGATTAAGACAAGGCTTGCAAAGGGCTCATTCATAAGCACGGTGAATGAAATAGAAAATAATTAGTTTGTCTGGAGGTTGAGATGGCAGAAAATAAAAAAAACGATTCTAAACAGCTGGGCTTTGAAGAGGCGCTGGCGCGCATAGAGAAAATTGTGGCGGAGCTTGAAGGCGGCAAGCTTACGATAGAAGATGCCGTGAAGAAGTATGAGGAAGGAATACGCCTGGCAGGTATTTGTTCAAAAACCCTTGATTCCGCCAAGAGAAAAGTGGAAGTGCTGATGAAGAAAGAAGGTGCTTCTCTGGATAAGCGTTTTGAGACAGAGGAGCTTGAGGAAAGCCAGGGCTTAGAATGAAGTTGATTGAAACCGTAGACAGCCCAAAAGATTTAAAGAGAATAGCTGTCCCCAGGCTGCCTATTTTATGCCAGGAAATAAGGGATTTAATTTTAGATACGGTGTCTAAAACAGGCGGGCACTTAGCCTCCAGCCTTGGCGCCGTGGAGTTGGCGGTGGCTTTGCATTATTGCCTGAATACGCCCGAAGATATATTGATATGGGATGTGGGGCACCAGGCATACGCGCATAAGATACTTACCGGAAGGCGGGAAAAATTTCACACTTTACGTAAGGCGGGCGGATTATCCGGGTTCCCGTCTAAAGAAGAATCCGCCTATGATCGTTTTACTACCGGCCATGCCTCAACAAGCCTTTCGCTTGCCTTAGGCATGAGTTGTGCCCGGGATTTGGCAGAAGCGGCGTCAAAAAAGAAAATAGCTGTTGTTGTGGGGGATGGTTCTTTGACAGGCGGCATGTGTTTTGAGGCCTTAAATAACGCGGGGCACCTGCAGAAAGATTTGTTGGTAGTGTTTAATACTAATGAGATGAGCATTTCTCCTTCAGTGGGAGCATTAAGCAATTATTTGAATAAAATTATTTCTTTGCCGGTATATAACAGGTTCCGCGAGGCTATGCAGGATTTTATAGCTAAGCGTGTGCCTAAAGGCAGGCGGATTTTAAATCTTGCCAGAAAGTTCGAAGAAGGCCTGAAGAATATTTTAGTCCCCGGGATTTTTTTTGAAGAGCTGGGTTTTAGATATATAGGCCCGCTTGACGGCCATAACATAGAGTTGTTGGTTAGCACGCTAAAGCATCTTTTGAGCTTCCGCGGCCCGACATTATTGCATGTGGTTACGAAAAAAGGAAAGGGTTATAAGCCCGCGGAGGAAAGCCCGGAAAACTTTCACAGCGTAGGCAAGTTTAATTTAGGCACCGGCGAATCTTTAATAACAAAAAATACCACCAGTTATACGGATGTATTCGGAAAAAAATTAGCGGATTTAGCGGCTAAAAATAATAAAATTATTGCTATTACCGCGGCGATGCCGGTGGGGACCGGCCTGGATAAATTTGCCAGTGCTTATCCGGGGAGATTTTTTGATGTAGGCATAGCTGAAGAACACGCGGTGGGATTTGCGGCTGGGCTTGCTGAATCAGGGATGAGGCCGGTTGTCGCGATATATTCTACTTTTTTGCAGCGTTCATTTGACCAGATTATGCATGATGTATGCCTGCAAGGATTAGGCGTGGTTTTTGCGATTGACAGGGCCGGTATTGTAGGCGAAGACGGAGCAACGCATCAGGGAATTTTTGACATCGCTTATCTTTCTGTGATGCCGAATCTGGCGATAATGGTTCCTAAAGACGCGGATGAATTAAGCGGCATGCTTGAATTCGCCGCCGTTTATGATAAAGGCCCGATAGCAATAAGATACCCCAAGGGTGAAATCCCGAACTACAAAATCCAAATACCGGATTCTGCGATAAGCCTGGGCAGGGCAGAGTTGTTGAGAAGCGGTAATGATGTAGCCGTAATTGCGTTGGGTGCCATGGCTTATCCGGCTTATGAAGCGGCCCAGGATTTGGCGAAAGAAGGCATAGAGGCTGAAGTAGTAAATGCCCGCTTTGTAAAGCCTTTAGATGAGAAACTGTTAGAAGATTTAGCAAAAAGATTCAGCAAAATAATTACAATTGAAGAAGGGATATTAGAAGGGGGCTTTGGCTCAAGGATATCCCATGTTTTAAATAGAATAGCGAATATTAAACAAATGGGCCTGCCTTGCGATTTTATTAAGCACGGAAAGCGTGCCGATATATTGGCTAAATACGGGCTTGATAAAGAGGGGATAATAAAAGCGGTGAGGGCGTTATGCCTAAAATAAAGATAAATAAAGAGCGCTGCAAGGGCTGTCAGCTATGTATTCTTTATTGCCCTAAGCGTTTAATAAAAAAAGATACACAGCTTAATAAAAAGGGTTTGTACCCCGTTAATTTTATAGATGGAGAATGCAGCGGATGTAAATTCTGCGCGTTGGTTTGCCCGGATAACGCGATAGAAGTGTTTAAGTAAGGAATAAGTTAATGAAAAACGAAAAATTAAACAAAATTTTAATTACCGGCAATGAGGCGATTGCCGAGGGAGCAATTCAGGCAGGATGCCGTTTTTTTGCCGGATATCCTATAACGCCCCAAAATGAGATACCTGCTTATATGTCAAAAAGAATGCCCGAGGTGGGAGGCGTATTTATTCAATCCGAGTCGGAGCTGGCGGCAATAAGCATGGTCATGGGGGCGGCAGCTACCGGAGAGCGCGCCATTACAACCTCATCAAGCCCGGGTATCAGCTTAAAACAGGAGGGCATTTCTTATATCGCCGGAGCAGAGCTTCCGGCGGTAATTGTGAATATAATGCGCGCGGGGCCGGGATTGGGCAATATATGGCCGGCGCAATCGGATTATTTCCAGGCGACAAAAGGCGGCGGGCACGGAGATTATCACAATATTGTTCTTGCGCCTTCCAGTGTCCAGGAATGCTTTGATTTAACGCTATCGGCATTTGATTTGGCTGATAAGTATCGTAACCCCGTTATGATATTAGGAGACGGCATGCTGGGGCAGATGATGGAACCCATACAGACTAAAGGCCATAGGCCGCACACCAAAGGCCCGCGATCTAAAAACCAAAAGCCGTGGGCGGTAACGGGGTGTGCGGGAAGGGCGCCGAACCTTGTGGCATCTTTTAGGATGGCCGAGGGAGAAATGGAAAAACATAATATACACCTAAAAAATAAATACGATGAAATAGAAGAAAAAGAACAGCGATTTGAGGTTTTTTATACGGATGAGGCGGAGATTATAATAGTCGCCTATGGCACAATGGCGCGCATAGCTAAAGGGGCCGTTAAAAATTTACGCGCCAAGAATAAAAAAATCGGTTTAATCCGGCCCATCACATTATGGCCGTTCCCAAAAAAAGCATTTGCCCAATCCCCAAGACCCAATACTCAATACTTAGTTGTTGAGATGTCAAACGGGCAAATGGTTGAAGATGTTCAGCTTGCCGTTGGCGGTAGGTGCCCTGTTGAGTTTTACGGAAGAACCGGAGGGGGGATACCTTCGGAGGAAGAAATAACGAAAATAATTTATGGAAAAGACGTTTAACCTGCCACAATCTTTAGTTGATATTCCTACGCATTATTGCCCCGGCTGCGGCCATGGCGTGGCGCACCGGCTTATTTGCGAAGTAGTTGATGAATTGGGCATACGTGATAAAATTATAGGAGTGGCTCCTATAGGCTGTGCGGTTATCGCCTACAAGTATTGGGATTTTGACTGTTGTGAGGCGGCTCATGGCAGGGCCTTGGCCGTGGCAGTCGGCATAAAAAGATGCAGGCCTGAGGCAATAGTTTTTACCTATCAGGGCGATGGAGATTTGGCGGCAATAGGCTGTGCCGAGACTATACACGCGGCGAATAGAGGCGAGAATCTGACTACGATATTCATAAATAATACCGTATATGGCATGACTGGCGGACAGATGGCTCCCACGACGCTTTTAAATCAGAAGACGGCTACGACCCCCGGAGGCAGAAAAGCTAAGTTTGAAGGATATCCTTTAAAAATCAGCGAGCTTTTGGCGCCTTTGCCCGGAGTAGCATATATTGAGCGCGTAAGTACCGACTCCCCGCAGAAAATAATAGCGGCAAAAAAAGCAATAAAACAGGCGTTTGTAAACCAACAGCAGGAAAAAGGTTTTTCTTTGGTCGAGATTTTATCTCCTTGCCCGACCTATCTGGGAATGAAACCCCCGGATGCGGCAAAGTGGATAAGCGAGGTTTTATCCAAAGAATTCCCGCTGGGGAGAATAAAATAGGTGATTGAAAAAATTATTTGCTGCGGTTTTGGCGGGCAGGGTATTATGGTGATGGGTAAATTTTTATCTAACCTTGCTATTGAGGCGGATAAATTTACTACTTACCTGCCGGCATATGGAGCGGAAGTGCGGGGCGGGACCGCGCATTGCATGGTGATAATTTCAGATGAAGAGATATGCGCTCCGTTTGTTAGCGTGGCAGATACGGCGATAATAATGAATGAGCCGTCGTTATCAAAATTTGAGAATAGAATAGCTCCGGGCGGGCTCTTACTGCTTAATGAGTCGTTAATAAGTTCCCTGCCGCGGCGTAAAGATATTGAAGTATTGAAAGTGCCTTTTTCAGACATAGCCGTAAAACTCGGCAATATCCGGTGCGCGAATACCGTTGCCCTGGGCACATATCTATCCAGTAAAAATATCGCTCCCAAAGAAAAGATAGATCTTGTTATGGATAAAATGCTCGGAGGCCTAAAGCAGGAAGTGATAGAAATTAACAGGAAAGCTTTGAGAGAAGGAATGAAGTATGATAAAAGTTAGATTTGCTCCCAGCCCCACGGGGTATCTTCATATCGGAGGGGCGCGTACCGCCTTGTTTAACTGGCTGTACGCCAGGCACGCGGGCGGCAAGTTTATTCTCAGAATAGAAGATACGGACTTGGCGCGTTCAAAAAAGGAATACCTGGATGAAATCTTAGAAAGCCTGGCCTGGCTGGGCATGGATTGGGATGATTTATATTATCAAAGCCGGCGTTTTGATATATACAGGGATTATGCTGCCAGGCTTCTTAGTGAAGGCAGGGCTTACACGGCGGAAAACGGAGCGATTATTTTTAAGGTAGGCGAAGAAGAAATAAAAATAAACGATCTCATAAGAGGCGAAATAAAATTTGACGCCGGACTTATTAAGGACCAGGTTTTGATAAAAGAAGATAAAAGCCCCACTTATAATTTTGCCTGTGTAGTGGATGATGCTTTACTGGGCATAACCCATGTGCTAAGGGGCGATGACCATATTTCCAATACTCCTAAACAGGTAGTATTGTATAAAGCGCTGGATTTTAAAGTCCCTGATTTTGCTCACCTGCCTTTGATTATGGGCAAAGACGGCGGCAGGCTTTCAAAGAGGACAGGCGCCACCGCTATTAGCGAATGGCGCAAGATGGGCTATTTGCCGGAAAGCTTAGCCAATTATCTTTTGCTCCTCGGCTGGTCGCCGGGCGCTAACCAGGAGATTATCCCAATCGGCGAAGCGGTGAAAAAATTCGAGATTAAAAATGTAAATAAAACAGCCGCTGTTTTTGACAGCGATAAACTACAATGGCTTAACGCGCAGTATATTAAACAGTATGACCCGGGAAAGCTTTGCGACTTATTAATTCCTCAGCTCAAAGAGGCGGGTTTTGTTGGCGGCGAAAATTTTAATAGAGAAGAAATTATATCTGTGGTAAAATTGTTTCAAAGCCGGATTTCCACATTGGCTGATTTTGTGGACTTTGTGGATTTTGTATTCCTTGATAATCCGAAGTTTAATCCGGATGCCAAAGAAAAATTGCTTAATAAAGATTTAAGTAAAGAATTTAACCTTCTGGCGCGGCGCTTTGATAAAATAAAAGATTTCAACGCTGTTAACATAGAGGAGGAATTCCGTAATTTAGTAAAGGAGCTGGGGATTAAGGCAAAAGAACTGGTGCATCCCGTAAGGGCGGCTATAAGCGGCAAGACCGTAGGCCCCGGGTTATTTGAAACAATGGCTTTATTAGGCAAAGAAAAGATAAAAGCGAGGTTAAATATGGCAGAGAAAATGTGGAAGTCCGCGCCGAACTTGAAATGTTTTATTTTATTATTTGCTGTCGTTTTCATTTCCGGATTATTCTCCGGATGCGGAACTGTTAAAGGCGCCTATCAAGGAGCGAAGGAAGACTGGAAGAACCTTCAGAAATGGGACGACAAATTTAGAGAGACCTGGTGGTAAGAAATTACTTTCTCTAAAGTATTTTATCCCCCCAAGGCTATAAATTAATTAATTTAGAGATAGTTGAATTATTTAATGAGCTTAATTGCCCTGTCGTCTAATCGGTAGGACACAAGATTCTGGATCTTGGTATTATGGTTCGAGTCCATACGGGGCAGCCAACCTTGACGCTCAGGCGAACTTCGAGCGTTCGATGCAGTAACAAGCGCCTTACAGGGCTCTCCTGT
>PCWA01000066.1 GCA_002796125.1 Candidatus Ghiorseimicrobium undicola | reverse complement strand
TCCATCTGGCAGGAATTCCAAATCCGGTAACGCAGGCCGTCGTTTAAGTTAAATTCCAGTTCATCAAGGACATCAAAACAATAACAGGTAGGGCAAACTGCCGTACAATTACCACAGCCTACGCATCTCTTGCCCACGTCTCTCCAGATATCGCTTTTATAAAGTTTTGAAAATGCCGTATAAACCTCAGTAAGGCGCCCGATAAATTCTTCTTTAAAAACCTGCTCCTTATTTTTACGCAGCACATCAAGCTGCTCCCTGTCGGCAGGCGCGCATTTTTTGATATACGGCCGTTTATGCAGGAGATTTTCGCCCTTGATTGAATTAATATGGATGATATATTTATCCTCTAGTTCTGTGAGCATTATGTCGTATCCGCCCTTCGGCACGTGATTGCCCATAGAAACACAATTGGCATACTTATCGCACGGTTTAAGACATTCAATGCCCACTGTCGTCATACGGTCTTTCCTGTTGATATAGTTTGAATCAACCGGCTCTTCCCTGAAGACCACATCCATGCATTGAATACCCGCGATATCGCAGGTATGCACTCCGAATAAAACAAATTCCTCAAACTCGCTTATGGCTTTGGCGGTCTTAAACGGCTTTATACTGAACTTGAGCAGTTTTTCTTTTTGAGGAAAATAATATTTCTTTGGAGGCAATATGGTAGGTATGTAATTTAGGTCCAATTCCGAAATATCTTTAATCGGCCGGAATACATGCCGGCCCTCTTTTTTCTTCGGCCCGTAAAGCCGGCCATGGTCTTCTAAAGAGCTAAACCACTTGCTGAAATCTTTTTTACTTATTTTAGCGTATCTCTCCATAACCATGTTATAAGTTTAGTTATCCAGCCAAACATCTACTAGGGTCAACGGCGCGCCAAACGGCACCTCTTTTATTTCAAGAACATCATTATACAAAAACATTCCTTTTGTAGCAAGATTAAATTCATCAATAAAATGCTCTTTTTTAATCCCGCCGAATAAAGATATCTCAATAATTATACGGGATACATTTTTAAGCTTTCCCGGGCCTGTTCTTTTTTCTACAGCGCTAAGTAAATCTTTTATTAAGCCAAGCTCGTGCATAATTTCACAATATCAACCTTTAAAATAACAGCGCAATAGACGCTGTTATCAGATTTATAGCCTAACCTATTAAAAATTAAACCCTAAGAGTAAATATACTAAATTTATCTCTCTTGTCTTTATAGTGAAATAAGCCTTATAAGGCTGAATTAGTGCATGAATTCACAATATGCTTTAAGTATAACAAATTTATTGGAAATGTCAAGTTTTTTATTTAAAATTTCAGTGCCCCTTGCCCGCTATCATATCGCGGGCATGCGGCAAGATATCTATCACAGCTTCTAAAGATTCCGTCGCTCCCTTTATGCTTCCCGGAAGATTAATTATCAGCGTCTTGCCCCTGACCCCGGCAACAAGACAGGAAAGAGCCGCCCGCCTTGTCTTTTTCACCCCTTCGGCGCGGATTAACTCAGGAATGCCAGGCGCCTCTTTTTCTATTACCGAGCGGGTCGCCTGCGCAGTAAAGTCGCGCGCCGACAGCCCGGTTCCGCCGCAGGTCAAAACTAAATCCGCGTTTAAATTATCCGCGTAAAAGCACAATTTATCCCGAATCAAATTTAAGTCATCGCTGATTATTTCATATGCTATGACTTCAGCAGGCAGCTCACAAATCAGTTTCCTAACCGCCGGCCCTGACTCATCCGCCCTATCGCCATTAGCACAGCTGTCACTTATGGTTAATATGACTATTTTTATCATAACTCTCTCCTCGCCTCATCCATGGATCATCCGGCCAAGCCATCGTTAAGTTTACATTTTAGTCATTGACTAAAATGTAAACTTATGGTTCGCGCGATGACAGTGCGGGGTCAGCCGCCTATCACGGACATAAAAGATGTTAATACGTTTTCACCTTGATTCAGACAATGCTCCCTGGGTTTATCGGCAACCGACTGCTTAATCAAGGCCATCAACTCTTCATCAGAGGCGCCGCTTCGTAAATAATTCCGCAAGTTTATTTTCCGCCGGCTTGATAAGCAGGGAAAAATTTCACCTTTAGCGGAAATACGAAGGCGATTGCAGCGAAAACAAAATTTTCCGCTCATAGCGCTTATAAAACCGACAGGATGTAAAAACCCGGGCATACCATAATAGTCTGCCGGACCAGATCCTAATTGCCCTTGAGGCGTTAAAGCGCCTAAAGTTCTTAATACTTTCTCAATATCCCGGCGAGATAAGTATCGGCAATCGCCGAGATTAAAATTAGCGCTCACCGGCATAAGCTCAATAAAACGAAGAATAATCTTCTTCTTCTGACAAAATTCCACAAAATCCAATATTTCATCATCGTTTACGCCCTTTATCGCGACGACATTCAACTTAACTAAAAATCCCGCGTTTACTGCCTCATCTACCCCGGATAAAACATTATTTAAAAAATCCCCGCGGCTGATGAAGGCGAATCTATCCCTTTTTAAGGTATCCAGGCTGATATTTATTTTCCTTAAGCCCGCCGCCTTAAGGCTGGCCGCCTTATCCTTCAATAACACGCCGTTAGTCGTAAGGCAAATATCTCTTATGCCGCCATGGTCAAAAATAGAACGCATAATGGCTGCGATATCCTGCCTTAGAAGCGGCTCCCCTCCTGTCAGGCGAATCTTAACTATGCCGCATCTTGCAAAAACGCGCGCGATCCTGGCTATTTCCTTAAGCGTTAATATCTCGTATTGAGCCAGATAGCCGATGCCTTCTTTCCGCATACAATAGCGGCAGCGCAGATTGCACCTGTCTGTAACCGATAAACGCAAATAATCAATTTTACGCCCAAAATTATCCTGCAGCATTTTTTATTCTCTCGTAATCTTCGCGGGTATTTACATTATTAAACGACAGGCCATTAATATCGAATTTTACTACTTCAACATGCCCTATTACCCTGGTTTTTAGCGATGAAAAAAAATCGCTAACTTTAAGATTATTGCTCTCTATTTGCTTCTCTATCGCCGCCAGGCATTTATTGGAATAAAAGGCAAAAAGAGGCTGACGCCTTTGGTTAAACTCCGGCACAACTACATCGTAGCCGCCCAAGTTATCCAGCATATACCTTATAAGGGCAGTATTTAAATACGGCATATCACAGGCAGCTATAAAAGTATAATCTGACTGAGAATATTTTATCGCTGAATACAAACCGCCCAAGGGGCCCTTATCTAAAATAATATCGCCGAATATGTCCGCCTCCATCCCGTGATAAGGCTCTTTATTATTGGCGATAATGATGACCTTTGTAAAAATAGATTTAAGAAGCTTAAGCTGGCGCGCGATTATCGCCTCGCCGCCTATTTGTAAAAGCCCTTTTTGCGCGGCCAGGCGCCTGCCTTTGCCCCCCGCGAGTATTGCCGCAGATATGCTAGTCATATTAACACATTATAACAAAATTATCTTAATTGCCAAAAGCAAAAATTAAGGCGGCTTTTCAAAGCCGCCTTGAAAATAACTGATTAATTATAGTAGTATGGAACTTGCTAAAACGCGAGATTCATGCCGGCGTAAATAAGATGCGCTTCGTAGTTATCAAAT
>PCWA01000064.1:1586-29613 GCA_002796125.1 Candidatus Ghiorseimicrobium undicola | reverse complement strand
GCTGTTTATGGCGCTGGTGATAACGAAAACCTTGGCTTTGGTTTTGCTCTTGATTGACTGTAGGTTTGTGCGCAATATCTTATATTGTTCGGAAATAGGGGATTTGGGGTCAAAAAAAGTTACCACATGAGGGTCGATTTTTGAGTCTCCTACCCGCTTTACCACAAAGTCACGTTTGATATTCGCGTTCTTTTTTTCGATATGCGCCAGGCGTTCTTCCGCCGCTTTTTTTAACGCGTCTGTTATTTTACCCATCTATTTCCTCCCGAGATAGTTTAAACAAGTTAAAAATTATATAACGGTGATTCGCTTATTACTTCTTTCATTAAGCTGTCGTCAATTTGTTTTATGTCCTGGGCGTATCCCGATAATAAGGCACTGTCGCAGATAAGGTTTACCAGCCGCGGCGTACCCCGGCTGAACTGGTATATTAATTCGAGCGCCTCATCGGTAAAGAAATCCGCGCCGTTATTGGATGTAAGCTTAAGGCGATGCTTTATGTAATCAAATGTTTCTTCTTTATTTAACGGGTTTAAGTGGTAGTGTACGATTATGCGCTGGCGTAATTGTTCAAGCCGCGGGAGCGTCAATTTTTTGATTAATTGCGGCTGGCCCATTAATACTATTTGTATCAGTTTTTCCCTTTCCGTTTCAAGATTAGAGATCATGCGTATTTCTTCAAGGACGGCCGGCGTGAGATTTTGCGCCTCGTCTATTATCAGGGCCACGTTTGCATTCCTTGAAAGCTGTTCTATTAAAAAGTTATTTAGTATAGCCAGCAGGCGGCCTTTGCTTGCGGGTTTGTATTCTATGTCAAATTCATCCAATATATTCATCAGCAGCTCTTTGGCATTTACGAAGGTGTTGGTTATCAGGGCGGTTTTGGTCTTTGAGGCAAGCTTATTAAGCAGGGTGCGGCAGATAGTGGTTTTGCCCGCGCCTATTTCACCGGTAATCACCACAAACCCTTTGCGCTCGCCTATGGCGTAAATAAGGCTGTCTAATGCCTCATTGTGCTTTACGCTGGCGAAAAAAAACTTCGGGTCCGGCGTCATATTGAATGGTTTTTCTTTTAACCCATAGTAATTTTCGTACATAACGTTACCTCTTTATTTGTTTATGGCCGAATAAATAACTATCGCGATGACTAATGCAATGCCGCCGATTAATAACAGCGCGACCCGCTTTTTTAATGTATTCTTTTCTTTAGTTATGTCTTCTATTGTGGTTATGCGCGATATGCCGCCTAAAACAGGAAGCGTAAGATGCGTTTTCGCCTCGTCTATGCCGATAAATGATGTATCGGTAAACTCCATAAAGAATATCGCTCCCAGCCCGCATGCCGCGCCCAAAAATATACCCATGAATATTACCAGTATTTTATTGGGCTTGGTCGGTTTTATCGGCAGGCGCGGCGGGTCAAGCACTGTGTATCTTGTTCCCTGCACCGAGGCATCAAGCCGCTTGGTGATTTTTGCGGTTTCAAGGCGCTCAAGCAGTTTGTTGTAGATGCTTTCGTCAATTTTGGCGTCTTGTTTTAAAACATTGTCTATTTTATCAACCAGAAGCATCTTGTACATCGCGTCGTTTACCGTTCCCGCCGAATGTATATCCGCATTGAGGTTATCCAGGTCTATGGAGTCGCGCAATGTTATAAGTTCTTCTTTCAGCTTTTTCCCTTTCGGGCCTGTGGCCGTATCGGTTTCGTTTAAGTCAAAGTTGCCTGAGGCGAGCTCTTCCTCTGCTTGGGCGATTTTAAGCTTTAAATCCTGGACCACGGGGTGTTTTTCGGTCGCGTCTATAAGGAGCTTATCCAGTTCCTGTTTCATGGCGGATATTTCGCCTTCTTTTATTTTTTTACGGTATACCTGAAGCTGGTCGTTTATAAAATTTATCGCGTCGTCTGTTTCCTGATTTTGCATGGTGATGTTTTGATTTATGAAAATTTCAGTGATGGTTTTTACTATCGCCTGCGCTTTTGCCGGGTCTTTGTCGGCAAATGATATTTTTATTACATTTTTTCCGCCAAGGTGGACGCGGATATTTCGCCTGATACTTAAAATGAGCTGTTCATATTCGTACTGTGATTTAGCGTTCGCGTCCAATTTCAACTGTTTTACCAATTGCGTCAAGCTGTTCCAGCTAAGCATTTGCTCTTGTATGGTCTGCATTCTTTGCGTCATAGTGGTGGAGACCGCAAGCGAGCTGATTATGGGGTTTATTATTTTTCCTTCTTCTACTAGTATTACGGTATATGACTCATAGCTTTTAGGCAAAAGATAGCTTGCGATGATGCCCCCTATCAGGCCGATATAGACAGCAGCGATCAGCAACCATTTGCGGCGGAATAATATTTTCAAATAGTCTATCGGCATCAGATTTTTTACGGTTTCAGAATTTTCCATTAGGCTTTTTCCTCCGAGATTCGTGTTATTCGCGATTATGGCATTGTACCCGCTGAGATAACTGTTCTTCCGGTTGATGCCGCGGTTGAAAGCGGCGTAGTTACCGGGGCAATGACCCGCATTGCCTTAGCCATCACTGTCGCGGGCACATATAAAACATCTCCCGGAAGCATTTCAAGGTTGTTGCTTAAGTCGCCGCCGTAGAGTATTTCGTAAATATTAACTGATATGTGCGCGGGTTTTCCTTCTTCTGACGGCCGGGTTATGCGGCATTTACGCATTGCCGCGGCCATGGTGGGAAGGCCTGCCGCGACTACCGCGTCGCGGACGGTTATAGTATTTCCGTGCATATAGAATTTACCCGGCCGGGAAACTTCGCCGATCACATAAAAAATTTTGCTTTTAAATTCTAAGATTGCCACGTTTACATCCGGCTCAACGATATATTCAGAAAGCACTTCTACAAGCTTTTTTTGCAGCTGGTCTTTGGTAAAGCCGTTTACGTCTATGTCGCCCACAAACCTGTATTGAATTTTTCCGTCTTTGTCTATTACGTATTTACCGCTGAATTCGGTATGCCTTCTTACCAGTATTTCAACGACATCATCCGGCCCAAGGGTATATTCGTTGACGTCGGCGGCTGCCGGCTCTGTTGCCGGTACTGCCATTTCCGAAGCCCCGGTTGATACGCCAGCGGCTACCGCCGCTTCATTGGCGCTTGAAATGTCTTGAGCCGCGGCGCTGCTTGCGCTAACCAAAATTATTCCCAGTGATAAAATTAAATGTTTCATTTTATTGCCCCCCTTAATAAGGATTACATTAATACTCATAGAGAGTATTATGAAAGTCCTGAATTGTCCGTAAGTCGTCCTGCGTATACACGCGCCATCCGCGCCAATCGCGCTTGGATTTTATGATCTTGCCTGATGCCTCCCAGCGGATTATTGTTTTGGTGGTTACGCCGATATGTTTTGCTACATCTGTAATTGTTAATCTTCCGTTTCCAGTCATTGCCTATCCTCCCTGTCTTAAATTGTTATCTTTTTAAATGTCTTAATTTAAGCTTGGTTAAACTTGGAATGTCCTACTTTGTCTGGGAAATATTATTTTCAAAAAAAAGCCTTCTTCTCGCGAAGGCAATTTAAGTAAAGAGCAATTTCTATGCCAACTGTTAAGGATCTATGAAATACTTTATTCCTTGAGTGTAACATATTGTTATATATTATGTTGTATAGAATATTTAATTCAGCACGCTCTCAGGATTGACCCTATTTTATAGCCGGATGTAGATAAAAATAAACATTATGTTAAAAACCAAATAAATATTGACAAAATGTGTTAATTAGGATATACTTTAAAACACTCAGCAGATTTATAACCAATTTTGGTGAATGATCCATGATGCATTATCCTGATACCCTGTTCATTGAGCTTTTCAGGTAATGCCTTATTTTTTCTTTCATTAATAAAAACTTTTAAAAAAGATTATGGTTGAGCAGGCGCAAGTCCAGCGGCAAAAGCAGCAGTTTTTTTTATCTCCCCAAATGCAGCAGGCGATTAATATTCTTCAGCTGCCTTTTCTTGATCTGAGGGTTGCGATTGAAGAGGAATTAGAAAATAATCCCTGCCTTGAAAAAAAAGAGCTGGATATTTCGTCTCTTCCTTCCGGAGAAGCCCCTTATGCTTTAAAGCGCGCCCAGGATTCTTCCCCTGTTTCGGATATCCCCCAGCCTGCCCGGCAGATTACTCTTGAAGAGCATTTATTGCGCCAGGCGCGGATAAATTTTTACAGTAAAAAAGAGTTGGAAATCGCCGAACTTATAGTCGGCAGTTTAGATGTTAACGGCTATCTTGATATCGCCCTGACTGAGCTTGCGCAGCGGACAAACAGCGACTTGCTTATGGTTGACCGCGTCTTGAGCAGGGTCCAGAGGTTTGACCCGCCAGGCTGTGCCTGCCGCGATATCAGGGAGTGCCTTTTGGTTCAGCTTGATGTCAAGGGCAGGCGCGGTTTATTGGAATACAAGATTATAGAGCTTTATTTTGACGATTTGGCAAATAGGCGGAGCACGGCTTTGGCTAGGCGCATGAAAGTTGATCTCGCCGATATTAAGTCCGCTTTTGTTGAAATCGCCACGCTTGAGCCGAAGCCGTCGCGCAAATTTTCCGGCCTGGATAACGTTGTTTATGTTGTGCCGGACATTGTAGTGGTGAAAGAGGCCGATAAAAAGTATAAAGTCGTGGCGAATCGCCGAGAGCTGCCCGTCTTATCTATAAATAAATATTATAAGTCCCTTCTTGCGCAGAAAAACGTCTCTTCTGATGAAAAAAAATTTATCAGGGAAAAAATGCAGGCGGCGCAGAATTTTATGAAAAGCATTGAAAAACGCCGTCAGACTATCCAGCTGCTTGCTGAATATATCGTGGAAACGCAGGAGGGTTTTTTGGAGAACGGCTGGGCGTCGCTTAGGCCGCTGAGCGTAAAAGACGTTGCCGAGCACATCGGGCGCGATGAATCTACCGTATCGCGGGCGATAAATAATAAATATATCGATACGCCTCAAGGCATATTCAAGTTAAAGGAATTGTTTTCCGGCTCTATAAAGAAGGAGAACGGCGGCAACGGGCAGGAAGATGAGCTGGTTTCTTCTGTCGGCATTAAGGAGCGCTTACGCGATATAATAGATGGCGAGAATAAAAATGATCCGTTGAGCGACGAGCAGATTATAGAACTGCTAAAACAGGAAGGGGTTAGGCTTTCCCGCCGGACAATCGCTAAATACCGTAAAGCGCTTAAGATCCTCCCTTCTTATCTCAGAAAAGAGTAGTTTATCCAGCCTTGTTTTTATCTATATCCGTTATTATCCCGCCGGAGAGAATATTTTTTTCGTGTGTTAATACGAAGCGGCCTATTGCCGGTATGTTCTTGAACGCGCAGGCGGCGATTGCGTTTTGTGTTTCGATTGTTACTTCGGCGATTTCCGCGTGGTTTATTTTTTCGGCATTTTCTCCTAATGTTTGCATTGTTGCCGAGTCGATGCGCCTGTGGATTTTTGTTATTTTACAGTTTGCCTGCTGGGTTGCGCAGTGTATAAGCAGAGCGTTATTTTTTAAATAGCTGTCTTCTGACATCCAGAATATAGTTGCCCGGAAGCTAATTGTTATTTCCGGGTATTCATTGGTTTGCGATAGGATATCGCCTCTTTTTGGCTCTATAGCCCCGCCAGTTATAATCCCTATGCTTTCGCCTTCTCCGGCATTATGCCGTTTTTTGCCAAATTTCGCTATTGAGCGCACCTTAATTGTTTTTTTATCCGGTAAAGCTATTAGTGTCTGGCCTTTCGTAAGAGAGCCGCTTTCTATCTTTCCCACGGCAATCTTCTTTTTATTAATCGTATAAATATCCTGTATAGGAAAAATAAGCGTTTGTTTTCTCTGACTGCTTTTCTTTTGCAGTAAATTTAAAGCTTCGCTGATTGTTGCCCCTTTATGCCAGGGCATATTTTTCGAACGTTTTAGCGCGTTATCGCCTTTGAGCGCGGATATGGGTATAAAAAGCAATGGTTTAATCTGAATACGGCTTAAGGCGGTTATTGCCTCTTCTTTTAACCCGTTATATTTTTCTTGGCTGAAATTTACAAGGTCCATCTTGTTTATTGCTGCTATCACGCTGTCTATGCCAAGAAGCGAGATAATTGCCGCATGCCGTTTTGTTTGTTCCTTGATGCCTTCGTCTGCGGCGATGATGATAATCGCCGCTTTTGCCTGTGAAGCCCCGGTAATCATATTTTTCAAAAATTCTACATGGCCCGGAGCGTCAATGATTATGTATTCGGCGTTGTTTATTTTGAAAAATACCTGCGTTGTATCTATCGTCGCCCCTTTTTTTCGTTCCTCTTCCAGGCAATCCAGGAGATGGGCTAATTCGGGTTTTTTGCCTAAATTTTTTGAAGCTTCTTTTATCTCTTTGATTTTGTCGGCCGGGAGCGAGCCGGTATCGTAGAGCAGCCTCCCGATAAGGGTGGATTTGCCGTGGTCAACGTCTCCTATGATGACGATGGGGAGTGCCGGTTTTTGCATTAGTATTCTTTTTTACATATACCCCAATGAGCGGAGTTTCTGCATCATGTAGGCGGATTCTTTGTCTTGCGCCCTGCCGCCGCGTTCGGAGATTTTGGATTTTTGCAATTCCTCGATGATTTTATCGATTGTTCCGGCGCCGGATTTTACAGGCGCGCAGCACGGCGCGCAGCCGATACTGCGGTATCGCCGGCCTTTGCTTGCCAGATATAGCCGGACTACCGGTATTTTTTCCCGCCTGATATATCGCCACACGTCGATTTCATTCCAGCTTAATAAGGGGTGAATCCGCATGTGTTCTTCGTTTTCTGCTTTGGCGGCATACTGGTTCCATAATTCCGGAGGCTGGCTTTTATAATTCCAGTCAAAATTTTTATTACGGGGTGAGAAAAACCTTTCCTTGGCGCGTATGCCGTGCTCATCACGGCGAATGCCTAAGTAAAGCGCGCGCAAGCCGCAGCGCTTAACCGCCTGCTTCAGCGTGTTAGTCTTTAGTTCGCTGCAGCAGTTCAGTTTGCCGTTTTTCGGGCATACTCCGTTATCTAAGGCGGTTTGATTTTTGCAAACAAGAAGTTTCAATCGCCACTTCTTGGCGTATTTTTCGCGGAACTCATAGATTTCCTTAAATTTATATGTGGTATCGATATGAATAACAGGAAATGGTATCTCGCCGAAAAATGCCTTGCGGATTAGCCACAAAAGCGTGGTTGAATCTTTGCCTATGGACCAGAGCGCGGCGGTATCTTTGAATTGATAATATGCTTCGCGGATTATGTAAATGCTGTCGTTTTCAAGCTTAGAGAGCCGATCCATGGTTAAATTTTAACAATAGTGCTGCCGGTTGAAATTCCGCCCCCTTTTATTACTTTGGCGAATATTCCGAGCTTGGGCATGATGCACTTGCCGGTTTCTTTTTGTATTACGCAGCCGCTATGGCATTCTTTGCCTAATTGCGTTATCTCCAATATTGCTTTTTCACCGATTAATATTTTATCGCCGATTTTCATCTTTTTAAGATTTATTCCGGCTGTAGTGATGTTTTCGGCAAAGTCACCGGGTTTGAGTTTGGGGTGGCGGCAGATATTTTCCCATGATAAGAGGCTTACTTGGCGGGTTTGATCTCCGGCGTGAACGTCGCCTTCTATGCCGAAATTTTCAATTAGGCGCGCTGTCTTTACCGGCGTTTTTGGGATTCCTTTTTTCGCGCTGATATTTATGGAAAAAATCTTTCCGGAGTTTTCCATTTATCCTTATCTTGACCGATGTAGACCTACGCGGTCTACATCGGTCTTGTGAATTTTCCGCTCTTACCGCCTTCTTTTTCCAGTAGATTTACTTCAATAGATATGCTTTTGTCTAAATATTTGCACATATCATAGACGTTGAGCGCGCTAACTGATGCGGCACTCAGCGCTTCCATTTCAAAGCCGGTGCGCGCCTGTCCGGATACCTCCGCTTTTATATTAAGCGTGTTCTTCTTGAACGAAAAAGAAATATCAATATGGGACAATTCTATGGGATGGCACAAGAGGATTAAATCTTTTGTTTTCTTTGCCGCCTGTATTCCGGCAAGCGTTGATACCGCCAATACATCGCCTTTTTTGATTTTTCCCCGCATGATCAGGCTGATTGTTTTATGACCCATGGTAACCTTTGCCAGCGCTACCGCCCTGCGCTTAGTTATCTTTTTAGCCGACACATCAACCATCTTTATTTCTTTTTTTGCTATTTTTACCTTATTTATCGGCATGTGCTTGCCTTTAACTTTACATTTTAGTCAATGACTAAAATGTAAAGTTAACTTTTAAGATGAAGGTGATTTTAAAGCAATGAGAGCAGATTTTTGCCTAGAATCCCCTCTTTTTCTTCCTGTGTGATATTCAAATCGTTTATAGCTTTTATTGAAGGCGCGATGTCTTTTTTCGCCGGCCAGTCGCTGCCCCATAAAATGTGGCCGGGGCCGACCAATTTCAATGCCGCCAAGAGGTTTGTGTGTTTTGAATCCCCACTGGTATCTACGTATATGTTTTTTAAGATGTCCGAAGGGTTGGCGCCCAGGTCTTTAACGAAGTTTATGCCTCTGAGCATCTGGTAGGTGGCGTTAAATCTGTCGGATAAATGACAAGCCGTTCCTCCGAAATAGGCGAATATAAATTTAACCTCACCAAATTCTCGCAGCACTCCGCTCATGAGCAGCTTACCGATGCAGATCGTTATGTCAAATATGTATTCTATTACCGGTGTAAGCAAAGGGTCCTTTACGCGTTCAAATCCGATAGGGTTGACAATTTGTGAATGCACGAAAATAGGGATATTATTTTTCCGGGCGTATTCATAAACCGGTAAGAATATTTTATCGTCAAGATACATGCCGTTATAGCTTGAGGCAAGTGAAATCGCCTTAAATCCCAGCTCTTCGGTTGCCCGCCTGAGTTCATTGATTAATTCGTTTTTATCGTCATAGGGCAGTATGGCGGCGCCGATAAATTTTTCCGGGTAGCGCTTGATTATTTTGGCGATGGCGCTGTTGTAATGGTCGGTGGTCAGGCTGATGCTGCCGATTTTAAGATGGGCGTCTGTAGTCGGGTAACTAAGGACGGCCTTATCTATGCCGTATTTCTCCATTAATTCAAGATGGCGTTCGATATCTCCCCATGTTTTTGAAAAAAAACTGGAATTATCAATTATTTTCTGCGGTAGCCAATGCGAATGGCTGTCTATTATCATTATCGTTACCTTTGGTTATTTATTAACTCAACCTTATCAAGATAAAGCGTATTTTTTGCTCCGGCCAGCGGCTCAAGCTGATAACTTTTTATGGGGAGGTCTAACATGCCGTTGGCATCCGCGCCTGAAGGCTGCCAGTCTCCCCGGGCAAAGAAATTAGTGAATGGGCAGACGATTTGTTTCCAGCCGCGAAATTCATCCGTAAATATGAAACGCCACATTTCATTGCCGTTGTCTTTTATGTCTATGGCAATTTTTGTTTTTGAATTGTTTCCGTATACGTAAAAGCTGATTGCGTTGTATTTTTTCCAGTTTATATTATCCGGGTGTGTAAGCCATGTTGAATTTTTGGCATCCAGGCCAAAGCCTTTGGCTATCCACATATAGCCGCCGTAATTTGCCTCATAATCAATTTTAAGCGATTGTTCTCCGGAATGTTTTATATTTCTGTCGGCGCTTACGGATACATTTGAGCCGCCTCCGGAGCCAAAATCTACCGTGCCGTTTTCACCGCCGGAGATTTCCCCTTCTAAGTCATCGATTAATAAACCATTGTTTTGAGCAAGGCAAGGCATCGCGGTTAATAAGAATATAATTAATGTAAGTTTTAGAGTTTTCATATCTCTCCTTGATTTGTATTGTTCTGGTTTTTATACTCAATACTCAATACGTAATACTCTTTACTGGCTTCATTTATTTGGGTGTTCCTGTTTAAAAGGTATTACCGGTTTTGTCCATGGCGTCTGCTGGTTGATTATGGCAATTTCTAAGGGGCAGACGTTTTGCGGAACGGTTAAGGCGAACTTTATGGCGTTTTCTATCGCTTCTGTCGTCATCAGGCGTGAGGCATCGCCGGTAACCTCTTTTAGTTTTCCTGTCAGGTCTGTATCGGTGACTCCCGGTAGAAGTGAGGTAATTTTTATTCCGTGATCGCGCACTTCCCAGAACAGCCCTTTTAAGAAAGCCCTTAGCCCTACTTTCAATGAGCTGTAAACAATGAAATTTCGCGGCAGAGGGTCGCAAAGGGTTGAGCCGGATACCATATTAATAATCGCTCCTGATTTCCGCTTAATCATGTCGTTTATGGCAAGCCGGATGAGGCGCACGTATCCTAAATAGTTGGTATGGGCGAGCCGTTCAAAATCTTCTATCGGCTGTTTTTCGAAAGGATACTGGCTGGATACTCCGGCATTATTAATTAGTATATCCAATTTGCCGTATTTTTCTATTGTTTTATTGTAAAGGTTTTCAAGATCAGCAAGCTTTGTAACATCGGTTGGCACTGCCAGGGCCTCCACCTTGTATTTTTTTCTTATTTCATCGGCGGTTTCCTTGAGCGGGCCTTCGCTTCGTGCCGCAAGCGCGAGGTTTATGCCCTCTTTTGCCAGTGTTTCGGCTATAGCCTTGCCTATGCCGCGGCTTGAGCCGGTAATGATCGCGCTTTTTCCTTTTAGGTTATTCATGATTCCTCCTAAGTATTATGATTTAACATTAATTTTGATGACAGCGATAAAAGTAAAAGGATTATTCCTATTGCGATAAAAGTAAGCGAAAAACTTTTCTGCATTAATATTGTCCCTAACGCGGCGCCAAGGCCTCCCGCCAGAAACCTTACCGAGCTGTTGAGGCTGGAGACTTCCTGTAAATATGGTTTTGGCATATCTGTGAGGTATGTGGACAGCCCGGAATGGTTTATTGTCCAGCCCAGCCCCCAGGTAAACATAATTATCGCCAGCGGGATTATTTTTTCCGCGTTTGGAAGCATTATAATGGAAATACTCATAAAAAACGCTCCAATACTCAATGTAAAGACCCTTCCTTTTTTATCAGCGGTTAGCCCGCCGAAGAATTCCCCGAAAATACCCGCGAAGCTTACAGTGGTCAAGAGCATGCTTATTGTGAACTTCGAAAGCGCGTGCTCTATATGCAAATACACGCCCATCCATTGCCGGGCTAAATGATACAGCAGGCTTACAAGAAATATATAGCAGAATACACGTACTATCTTTGGGGTCTTAAGCGCCTGTATATATCTCGATACGGGCCCGTCTGAGGCGATCCCTGTATTTTTAAAGAACAAAAATACCAAAGCGAACGTAACTGCCGCGATTATTGCCGGAATAAGAAATATAAGTCTCCAACTGATTATGCCGCTTAAAAATAGCCCTGACAGTGAGGATATGAACGTAATGCTAAAAAATGTGCCTACCGCTTTTCCCCGTTCGTTAAGCTTAAAGGTATGGGCAATGCATATTAATGTAAGCGGCGTCATTGCCGCGGCAAAAACTCCCGTGAAGAATCTAAAAACAAACAATATCTCAAGGCTCTTGGCTGTGCTTGAGAGAAAGCTAAATAACGAAAACAGCCCCAGGCACGCAAGTAGTATTGATTTTATTTGAAATCTGCGCGATAAAGGCCCGTAAAAAAGCGCGCATATCCCGTAGGGGATCATGTATGCCCAGATAATGCTTCCGGAAGCAAATTCCGATTTTCCCATCGTTTCGGCAACGCCGGGTATGATTGCCGAAATTGCCGCTACATTAAAGGCAATGATTATTCCTATGAGGCAGAATATCCGGTAATTAGGCGCTTTAAGCATGAGCTTTTGCGCCCGCCTCTTCTTCTATCACGCGCTTAAATATCTTTAAATTATCCTGAGAATGTTTATTGATAAAGCCTTCTACCTGTTCATCGTTGTATTTGGCTTTTTTATCCATAGTGAAGTGTTGGATCCATGACATGATTATCCCCTCGGGCGTGGGCGTATAAAGCCAGATAATCTTCATATATTCAAAGGGGAATTTAGGATCTTCTTTTTCGGCATACGCCAGGTGGTTTTCCTTGTAAAGCATCCTGAATGACTGCCAGGAATTTCCTTCATCATCCGTCAGGCGAAAGGTTATTTTATTGCCTTCTTTTTTTACGATTTTTGCTTCTTTATATTCCGTGCCGAATAATTCGGTCCAGCGCGGAATATCGTTTGAGATATCATATACCTTATCGTACGGCGCGTTAATTAATATTGAATTGCATGTGTGGCCCATTATTTCTCCCTTCGGTCGGAAAGTTTACAGTTGACAGTGAACAGTTTACAGAAATGCCACTACCCTTGCCCAGGCGGCGCCGGTTTTTTTAATACGTATGGGCAGGCAGTGTATTTTAAAACCGTGCCCGGGTAATTTCTCCAAATTTGCCAGCCGTTCTATATGGATAAATTCCCGTTTTCTTCCGTAGAAATGCGCCGGATAAAAAAGACCGGGGTCTTTCTTATCCAGGAATTCCTTAAGCATGAAACGGTAAGGCCGGTCTATGCCCATGGTGTCTACGCCGAATATTTTTATTCCGCGGTCAAGAAGATAATCTATGGCTGAAATATCCACTCCCGGATAATCGGAAAAATACTTTGGGCTGCCGTAGAGTTTATCGGCCCCAGTGTGAAGCATAACGATATCCAGCGGTTTAATCTGGTAATTTATTTTACCGAGGCACTTTTCTATATCAGCTGCCTTAATAACTTCGTTTGGCTTTTTATCCCTTAGGTCAAGTTTTACGCCGTCCTGTATGCACCATTCAAGAGGGATTTCTTCGGCGGTTTTCGATGCCCGCCCCTCTGACCTTGAGCCGTAGTGGAAAGAATAATCTAGGTGTGTTCCTATGTGTACGGGCGAATGTACCACTTCCAGGGATAAAAATTCTTCATCCGGCAGGTCTTCTTTCTTGACGATGCGTTTGCCAAAAAGATATTTGATTTTACCCGGAATGGTTTTACCCATAATCACGCGGTTAAATTTTTCCACGCCTTCCTTATGCCCGGTGCGTTCAATTTTTACGTGATGTACCTCAAACGCCGTGTCGTCTATCGGCAAGCTCAAGTCAATGATTTTCATTCTTTTAACCATGTAGACCGCGTAGGTCTACGGATGGTTCATCCATGATTAAATCTTTAATTTGCGCTAATTCCCTTTGATATGAGATTCTATCATCGTTAAATTTCTTATATTCTTCTGTAGGCATGTCAATAAGGTCTCTAAAGTTGCAAAATTTTGTGGTTTTTTCAATTTGCGTATATTCCTGATATGATGAATATTGCCATGATTCTGGCCTATCGACAATAAACGCGGTCGTGGGATTTAGATGAAGATACCGGGTTAAGTGAAGAAGCTGATTGTCATCTCTAACCAGCCTACTTTTAAATCGGCTTTCCCAAAGCGGCCCTTTTCGCTTGTGTTTTGTATTAAAAAAGCGCGTATAGCTATTGCATAGATTATTTACATATTCTGAAATTCCATTTTCTTTTAATTGTTTTAAAATTAGATGGATATGGGTTGGCATTATGCAATAGGCGATTATATCTATAATTTTTGTTTTTGTAGCAAGATAATTATCAATTTCTATCTGTATATTGGCTTGAGGTTTATTTTTTATTTCTAGAAATCGCGATAGACAAGAAGAATGTTTATTTACAGTGTAATATTTCATCGCCACTAAGATTCTTTGATATTCATCATTATTATTGAATATCGTAAATCCAGCTATGCTTTTATTAAAAATATGATAAATTTCGCCAGTAATTAGTGGGTGTTTTCGCATACCGTAAACATGTGGACCTACGCGGTCTACATGGCTAGATTTTAGATTGGATGATTTTTTCTATGTCGTTAATGCTGCAAAACTTGGTTATTTCCTTGGGGCTGAGTTTTGCGCCGAATGCTTTCTCCAGCGCGATTACTGTCTCTACCATTTCGGTTGAGTCAACCCCGATGCTCTCATACAGCTTGGCGTCATCCTTTAGCTCTTCGGGTTTTACCTTGAGTAAATTTACCAGCACGTCTTTTATTTTTTGCTTTGTATCCATTCCTTTTCCCTCTCATCTTTAATTCTAAAATTACTAGTTACGGATTACGGATTTATATATGCGCTTCTCCTTTGGTGGCTCCTGCTTCCCATTTGCCCACGCCTGCCATAACATCTTTAAAACAGAGTTTTGCCAGCTGGTCAAAATCGCTTTCAAGGATGCGGTGGATTCTTCCCGGCTTGGAATAAAATTCGCGCATGCACCATGCGCCTAATTCTCCCAGCTGTGGTATTGTCAGGTGGTTTGTGGGCATGACCGGATGCAGAAAGTCCCATTGCAGGAAGTTTATCTTTGCAGGGTCAATCCAGTTTTTCTTCATTCCCATTCTCCACATCGGAGAATTCGGAGAAGGCGTTACATAGCCGATCCATAAGATGTCTGGGTCGACCTCATCGGTGAATTCATACCTTTGTTTTACGAGTTGTTCGTTATCGTCTTCAAAGCCCATCATGATGTCGGCAACTACGGCGATATTATGGCGGCGCAGGATTTCAATGGTCTTTTTTATCTGGTCTATGGTGATGCCTTTGGCGATTTTCTTCAGCTCTTCCGGTGTCGTGACCTCAATCCCGAATACGCCGATGAAAAGGCCTGTTTCCTTCATTAACGGCAGTATGCTTTCACAGTTTACCCAGTCAATAGCGCGGCCAAGAGATACCCATTTGATCGGGTTGTTGGCTGCTTTTTTCAGTTCGCAGAATTTTTTTACTCTTTCAGGATTTGTATTGAAATTGTCATCCTGCAATACCACCACCTTTACACCGTATTTATTATGCAGGAGATTAAGCTCTTCTATTACCCGCTCAGGAGATTTCGCACGCCATTTTAAAAAGTCCGACGGGCTTCTGGGGTCGTATTGATCCCATTCGTAGCAGAAGGTGCAGGCTGATGGGCATCCACGCGAGGTTACCATATCCACGAATGGCCTCCAGTGGGTATGGCCAACATATTTATCCATGGGAAATAAGTCGTATGCCGGAAGCGGAAGCTTGTCCAGGTCCATCTGCAGCGGGCGGTACGGGCCCATGATGATTTTTCCCTCAATCCGGGAGGTGACCCCGGAAATTTTTGACAAATCTTTCTTCTTGTCTATTGCCTCGATTAAATCACCAAAGGCTTCTTCTTCCGCCATTACCACGAAATCAACCGCGGGATTGGCATCCAATGTTTCTTTGGGCATCGCCGAATACCACAGGCCTCCAAAGATAATTTTGGTTTTAGGCAGAGCCTCTTTTATGCGTTTTGCGGCCGCGTTAAAATGCGCCACAACCGCGTATCCGCCGTAGGAGTGCAATTGTTCGCCCAAAACCACAATATCAGGATTTATTTCCTTTACCTTCTCCGTCATTAAATCCGGTAGTATCTCCATGGCCTTACAATCTAATACGCTGACATCTTCGTATCCTTTTTCCCTGATATAGGCTGCCCAATGCGCGTAGAGTTGGTTAGGTGCCACGTGTTTTCCATGCGTTGCCCAGGCGCCTACTTTAGGCATGACAAATAATATTTTCATTATTTTCCCCTTGATTTTATGGTTTCTCAATAACCAATGCGGAATTTATTCCGCCCCGCCCTCTGGAGATTATCAGGGCTTTTTTGATTTTATGTTCTTTTGCCTCTTTTGTAATATAATTTAATCCCGTCGGCTCGGGATTATCCAGGTTTATGGTAGGCGCGACTAAGCTATTTTCCATGGAAAGTATTGTGCTTATGGTATCCAAGGCGCCTGATGCCCCAAGCAGGTTGCCGAACATGGATTTCGGGCAGCTTGCGGGAATATTTTTTGCGTCTTTACCGAATACATCTTTTATCGCGCATGCCTCACTTTCATCCCATGTGTCTACGGCAAGGCCGTCAAGGCTGATATAGTCTATCTCTTGCGGGTTAGTTTCGGCTTGGGCTAGAGCAGTTTTAATTGCCCGTGATAATTGTTTTCCGTCGCCTGCCGGGTTAATCCGGTTTACCCCGTCGCATGTTGAGCTATATCCGGAAATAACAGCAAATATGTTGGCGCCTCTTTTTTTGGCTCTTGCGGTATTTTCCAGCACCATGATACCGGCGCCCTCTCCTATAACAAAGCCGGAGCGGTTTTTATCAAATGGACGGTAGGCAGTTTCCGGATGTTGATTATCTTCTGATAAGCCGCCGTAGGTGTTACAGCATAATAAAGCATAGGGAGTAACCGGCGCTTCCATGCCGCCTGCTAAGATCATATTTAACTTGCCTTTACTTAGTGTTTTATTGGCATAGCCTATGGCCTCAAGTGAACTTGCCCGGTCTGCCACAATAGTTTTAGAAAATCCTTTTATGCCGTAATAGATAGAAACTTGCCCTTGCGGCGCTGCCGGAAACCATGCAGAAGCCATATAAGGAGAAACACCCTCTCTCCCTTCTATATACATATCGCGCAGCTCTGTCTCGGCGTAGAGCCAGCCGCCTATGGCATTGCCTAGGAATATTCCGACTAAATTAGGGTCTTCATTTTTAATATCAATACCCGCGTCTTGTAAAGCAAGTTCTGAAGCAATCAACGCCATATGCGAAAAGGCGTCTATCTTCTTAAGCAGGCGTTCGGACACGTGGGAGTATTTTTCCAGTTCATCAATTTGCCCTGCGATGTGCGAAGGGTATTTTGAGGCGTCAAAACGCGTAATCTTCTTTATAAAAGACCGCCCTGATTTAATATTCGCCCAGAATTGGCGTTTACCAATTCCGCTGGGAGCGACGACACCTATGCCTGTGATTGCGATTTTATTATTCATACCGTTTTAAAATTAAGGAAGAATGTATTCCTGAAAAACCGCTGGATGTTTTCAAAATTGTATTTACCTTCTTTGGCCTTGCTACGTTGGGTATATAATCCAAGTCGCATTTTGGGTCTTTTTCTTCCTGGTTTATCGTCGGCGGAAGTATGTGTTTTTGAAAAATCATTGAGCATATTACCAGCTCTACCGCGTTTGCCGCGGCCAATGGGTGGCCGATCATTGATTTTATGGAGCTGGCAGGTACTTTATAGGCATAATCACCAAAAACCATTTTATACGCCCCTGTTTCAAATATGTCGTTCATACGCGTAGAGGAGCCGTGGGCGTTGATATAATCTATGTCTGTGGGTTTTAGCCCGGCATCTTTAATGGCTAAGTTGATGCAATTTGCCATGGCGGTGCCGTCGGCCGGTAAATCCGTCATGTGAAAGGCATTACAACTGGTGCCAAAGCCGATGACTTCGGCGTAAATAGGCGCGCCTCGCTTACGCGCGTGTTCTAACTCTTCCATTATCAATATGCCTGCTCCTTCTGAAAGCACAAAACCGTCTCTTTTATTATCAAATGGACGGCTTGCGGCTTCCGGGTTATCATTACGCGCTGATAATACGTTTACCACGTCGAATGCGCCGAATGTTATAGGGGTAATTGGAGCTTCTGAGGCGCCTGCTACTATTATATCGGCCTCATTGTCTTGTATGGCTTCTAAGGCAAATCCTAAAGAGTCCGTTCCGGCAGTGCATCCCGTAGAAATTGTATTGCATATGCCTTTCAATTTATATTTTGCCGATATTTCGATCGAAGGAGTGTTAAACATTGCCGCGTCATATAAGTCCGGCCTTACTTTAGACGGCTCTATCGGTTCTTTGCCGTCATTGGTAACCAGCGCGAATTCCTCTTCCATGTATTTTGTGCCGCATATGGCATTGGCAAGGCTTACGCCTATACGTTCAGGATTTTCACTGGATAGGTTAAGCTTTGAATCTTCAAGGGCCATTTTGGCGCTGGCAACTGCAAACTGTACGTATCTATCCATGCGCATAACATCATTATGGGTTAGGCCCAATTTGAACGGATCGAAATCGCGCGCCTCCGCTGCAATTTTGGTATTAAATATGGATACATCGAATCCGTCAACCAGCTTTACCGCTGATTTTCCGGAGATAAAGGCCTTGTAGGCGTTGTCTTTACCGATGCCGTTTGGGGAGATTACCCCCAGCCCTGTTATCACTACTCTTCTTTTTCCCATCCTCACTCCTTAACTTTACATTTTAGTCATTGACTAAAATGTAAAGTTATTTCTTTTCCTCTTCATCTGTTCTGTAGACTTTGAATATTATGTTCCCGCCGTCCGGGCAGGTTACCGTGTCTATTGAGTCCGGATCAGGCATAAAGAAAAATTTCGCCCCGAAATTAAGCGCGAAAAGTGCCGGAAATGCCGTATGGAACGCCGCCCCACAAAATCCGGGAATGCATTTAAGCCCGGTGGTTTCCCATTTATCGCCTACCTTGTATCCGAAGTGGCACTTTCCTTTGGATTTAACGACTTCAATAACCATTTTTTTAGGCTTTGGACCTTTATGTGTTTGGTCTTTGGGTATAAACTGGACTTTGCTGCTGTCTTTTTCAAAAATCTCCGCTTTAAATTCCAGCTTTCCGCCGTCGGGACAGGTTACCAGGAGCGAGCGCTGGTTTTCCATAAAAGGGAATTTCGCGCCGAAACTTAAGGCGTAAATTACCGGAAATAATACATGTGCTAATCCAAGGCAGAAGAATTCCGGAGGATGGGTAAAATCTTCCAGGATTAACTCATCACCCTTTTTATATCCGTGGTAACAATGGCCAAAGACATTAGTAACGGTTAGTTTTAATTTAGGAAATGGCGTGTCGATTTGTTTATTCATATTAGCTTTTGACAACGGTTAATAGCTCCTCTTTGCTTAAAAACTTCCTTGTTTTTTCTACCTGATGCACCAGCTCGGTTAATTTTTTATTCAGCGGCGCTTTTCCCAGTTTTGGGAATTCGCCGTTTATATAGTCGATTTCTGAAGGCTTGCCTCTTTTTATGCTTTGAAAAATTGAGCCATATAGCGGCTCATCACTTAAGTTTTTCATTATGCCGGAAAAGACCTTTGCCGATTGTTCTATAGGCATGGATGTTAACCTCTTTATGCGTTCAACCGTGAAATCAGGCAGGTCAACTAATTTTATGCCGGCCTCTTCCATGACGCGCAATCCTTCTTTCCATATTTCTATGCTGATGCGGCTGATGTCGGTGTCGCCAAATGCCTCTTGCATGCTGCATCCTAATATCGCGGCAATGCAATTATTAGCGTTTACAAAAATTTTCAGGTATTTCATGCCGCGTATTTCATTAGTTATCGTTATATCAAAGGCATCTTTCAGGGCGTCTTTTATCTTAGGCGTATTTTCATCATTTTTTCCGTTTATCTTTCCGATAATCCACGGGCCTTCAAAATTATGTATTACTTTGCCGGGTTCAAGGCAGGTTGCGCCAAACATAACGATACTGGAAGTTATATTTTTTTCCGGGAGCTGATTTGATGCGATATTATCCGCTTGTGCGCCGTTTTGCGTAGTCAAAATCAAAGAATTTCTAATGAATTCCAGATTATCCTTTACAGCTTTTTCTATGTCTTGTGTTTTAGTCGCCAATATTACCAAATCCGGCTGATAAGCCAGGCGTTGGTGCGCTTCTATTCGCGCGTTAAATTCTCCGCGCACTCCGGAAATATCCAGCCCTCTTGAGTTGATTTTAGAGATCGATTCTTTATGGCCGATTAAGGTGATATCGCCGCCCTTTAATTTTAAATATCCGGCAACAAGCCCGCCGATCGCGCCTGCTCCGATGATTGCGATTCGCATCTTATTATTCCTTAGGGTAGCCGTACTTTTTATAGTCAAAGCCGGATTTTTCAAGCAGTCGTACCATCATACCGTAAAACGGTGATGGCACGTCGGAGAAAAAAGCGGAAATTACATCCTGCTCTTCTACTTCCGCGGCGTTACGCGAGGCGGCATTTTTCTCTGCCTTTTTGGTGACTACGCTTTCGGTAATCCGGCGGTGAAAAACCGGAATTTTTTCAATCATCTGTTTAAATTTATCTTGAGTCGTTTTATCCCAGTTCATAGTTTTAATCGGTGTAATCAGTATTTTATAATCTGTGTAATTTGTGTTTCATGCAAACCAAGACGTAACCAAAGACCTGCCTGTCGGGTTTAAGTCAATGTTTACGTGCTTGGTTTGGGTGTATTCTAAGAGCCCTTCTTTGCCCAGTTCGCGGCCAAAGCCGCTTTCTTTATATCCGCCAAAGGGCGCCTCGTTATAGAAACCGCCATAGGTATTAATCCAGACGGTGCCGCAGCGTAACTGCGCTGCAACCTGATTGGCGCGGTTTAAGTCTTTGGTCCAGACCATGCTTGCTAAGCCAAAGCGTGTATCATTAGCAATTTTAACCGCCTCATCTTGCCCGGAAAACTTAATTATAGATAATACCGGCCCGAATATTTCCTCTTGCGAGATTCGCGCGTTATTGTCCACATCTATAAATATCGCCGGCTCCAAATAGAACCCATGTAGACCTACGCGGTCTACGTTGGGTGTGACGCCGCCGCAGGTAAGCTTGGCTTCCTTTTTGCCGGTTTCAATATAATCTAAGATATATTGCCGGTGCTCGGCGGAAATTATCGGGCCGAAGTCCGTATCGTAGGAAAGCGCGTCCCCGATTTTTAATTTTTTGGTTTTTGCAACCAATAAATCGATGAATTTGTCGTAGATTTTATCTTCCAGTATCAAGCGTGAACCTGCGGTGCACATCTGCCCCTGGTTCATAAAGATTGCTGACATTGAGCCGCCTACCGCCGCCTCAATATCGCAGTCGGCGAATACGATATTCGGGCTTTTCCCGCCTAATTCAAGAGAGATTTTTTTGGTATTGCTTGCGGCAAGCTGCATTATTTCTTTTCCGGCGGTGTTTCCTCCAGTGAATGAAATCATATCCACAAGTTTGTTTTCGCAGATGGTTTTGCCGACTTCATTGGCTGTGCCCGTAACGATGTTTACTACGCCTTTTGGTAAGCCCGACTCTTCTATGATTCTGGCTAATTCCAAGCAAGTTAGCGAGGCAAGTTGTGACGGCTTAAAGACGACGCTATTACCCAAAATAATCGCCGGCGCGATTTTCCAGGCCGCCATTAAAAACGGGTAGTTCCATGGGATAATTTGCCCGACAACACCCATTGGTTCGCGTAACGTAAAGCTTAACGCCGGGTTATGTGTCGGTATTGTTTCGCCTTTTATCTCCGTGGCGGCGGCAGCGAAATATTCAAAGGCGGAGGCGGCAGTCGGAATATCAATAAAAGTGGTTTGTTTTATGGTTTTGCCGGTATCTTGCGACTCCAATTTTGCCAATTCATCCGCCTTTTCCCGGATAATCTGGGCGATTTTCTGCAGGTAAGGCGCGCGCTCAATAAGCGGCATCTTTGGCCAGTCGCCGTTATCAAAGGCGCCTCTTGCCGCCTTAATTGCCTCTTCTGTTTCGCGGGCGCTTAAGGCAGGAAATTGCGTTATTATCTCTCCCGTAGAAGGATTAATGCTCGCGATATTTTTTTTGTTATACATACGCCAAAAACTCCTTAACTTTACATTTTAGTCCATGACTATAATGTAAAGTTATTTAACTGGAGCCAGTTTCCATAAGTCAAATATCCGGTTGAACGGCGAATA
The DNA here is from genome assembly GCA_002796125.1 of Candidatus Ghiorseimicrobium undicola. Taxonomy (GTDB): domain Bacteria; phylum Omnitrophota; class Gorgyraeia; order Ghiorseimicrobiales; family Ghiorseimicrobiaceae; genus Ghiorseimicrobium; species Ghiorseimicrobium undicola. The sequence goes on along the minus strand of PCWA01000064.1, from coordinate 8,034 downwards.
CCAGCGCGATAATTTTGCCATATCGCCATTAAGTTTCAATTTCTTTTGCGTGGCGGCGGCAAAAGGGTCAAGCTTTCTCTCAAATACAAGGCGCCATACGCTCACCGGCCCGGAAATCACGAATTCCGCGCCTTCGTCATTAGTTACTTTATCAATATTTCCTTTATTAAAATGAAAATTATAGATTTTATTTTCTTCCTCTACCTTAATAGCAAGTTTTGTAGTCAAATTAAGCGCAGCGCCTTTTTCTTTAATCTCAGTATCTTCATTGACCAGGGAAACTATTTTTTTGATATGCTCAGGAGAAAACAAGCTGTATTTTTTTAATTCATCATCTATTTTTACCGTTTCCACCGCGGGGGTGGAATTTACGGTTGTATTTGTAAGGACAATGTTTACCTTGCATGCCTCTTCAAGCATCTCTATTGATGAAAACGTTTCTTTGAAGCTGGCGCCTATTGCTACTACGCCATGTTTCTTAAGCACGACAATATTACTTGTCTTAAAGCTTTCCGCGACCGGTTTTACGTCGGTAACTATCGGGCCGTCCTGTTCCAGCGCCGGAATATTTGACATGTAGAGGCGCGCTTCATAGCTAAAGATATCAAGGGTTTTGAATTTAGAGTAAAAAGCGGTGGTAAATGGCGGGTGGGCATGGATTACCGCGTTGACTTCTTTATTTTTATACGCTTCCAAATGGAGCGCCAGTTCGCTAGTTGGTTTTTTATCGCTTTTTTCAAGCATTTTCCCATCGTTGTCTACAGGGATAATCTCGCTGTTTCCCAGATATCCCAGGTAGGCGTTATGTGTAGTCACCAAGAATTTATCTTTTTCTATCCGGCAGGATATATTGCCTACCGGGCCGCTGATAAGCGATTTTTGATGCAGCTGGCCTGCCCAGAAAATTATCCGTTCCTTTGCTTCATTATATTGTATTTTCATATTAGTGTTTCGGTTTGCGGCGTTATTGTCTTAATTTTTTTTAAAGTGACTTTCTTGCCCATAAAAGTTTTCGCGTCCGCGTCCAAGACGCGCGCTACTTTTACGGTTTCTCCGTTTGTGATTTCTACGGTAACTTTATGATAATCTGCCAGTATTTTTACGGTTAGCGCTCCCGGAGGGAAAACCCCTTCTTTATTTTTAAACAGGCATACTTTCTTTACGCGGCGGGCGAAAAAGAAATGTCCTAACGCGCTATCACAGATAAGAGTGGATTTCATTTTCCTTTTTTTAAGCTCTTTAGATAAAGCCCTGGCGCCTAAAAGCCGCGGCCTCATTTCGGAAAATAGAATATTTTCCTTTTTATTGTTTTCATAAAAAGTTTTATCCGGTAATCCGTATATAAAAATAAAATCGTTTATTTTTGCCATTTTAGCGCTAATTCCTGTGGCGTATAAATACCGTCAAAAAAGACAAGGCCGCTTATAAGTTCTGCCGGGACAATGTCAAATGCCGGGTATAGCGCCTCCTGTGTTTTCGGCGCTATACGTATGCCGTCAAATTTTAACATTTCCTCTTTCGGGCGGTATTCAATCTTTATGTCACTTATATTTTTTGTATCGCCGGGCGGCTGCATAAAGGCATAAAAAGGTATATGGAAATATTTCGCAAGCACTGCCAGCTGATAGGTGCCGATTTTATTGGCTATGTCTCCGTTTTGCGTTGAGCGGTCCGAGCCTACGAGGACCATATCAATGCGGCATCTTTTCAAGATATCAGCAGCCTGAATGTCGCATATAAGGTAGACGTTTAATCCTGCCTGATATAGTTCCCACGCGGTCAGGCGTGAACCCTGAAAATACGGCCGTGTTTCCGTGGCAAAAAATTCCACGGATTTGCCCATTTTTTCAGCCTCATTAGCCAAAAGCACTAATTCTCCTGAAATATTACAGTGCGTTAGCAGGCGCGCTGAATGCGGCAGGATTTTCGCGATAAGCTTGACGCGGTATCTACGCGCGCCTTGGACCAAATTTATGTAAGTAAATACCGATTTCTCAAGCAAATCGATAAACTTAGAATTATCCGCGGCTTTTAGCATCTTCGCCAGATCATTGTTTAATTGGCCGAAGGCGAATGTTGGCCGCGCCTTGCTGAATTTATCGGTTATTGCCGTAGAAAGGCGCGAAAATTTTTCCGGAGAATTTATCTTATTTTTCCTTGCTTCTAATAAAAGCGTGTAATAAAAAAGCAGCACCTGGCCGAAAGCGCGGGTTTTCATTTCTTTCAAGAGAGAAAGAGCGGTTTTCAAATTTTTTACTTTTATGCGCGTTTCTTTAAAAGGCAGGGCTGTTTCATCAAGCACCGTAATATGCCCGCCTTTATACAGCACAGGGTTAAATAATGGCGATTCTTTCATTTAATGAGCGCATCCGTCTACGGCGAGATTTGCGCGAATTATCCCGACGAGTGTTGGGAAATTGTCGTAAGAAAATTTCCCAACATTTTACGAGTCGGGAGCAGTTTCTAATATTTTTATCGCCTCTAGGGCTACTTTGATAATGTTTTGCTCGGCTTCGTAGTAGTTGATATTGGTAAAGCCCATCTCCCCTGTGATTACGTTGTCGGAGACGGCCATAATCGATGCCGCTTTGCAATTATTTAACTGCGCTATAGTAAGAAAGCTGGAGGATACCATGTCTACCGCGATCGCGCCAAGTGAGGCGTATTTTTCCACTATTTCGCGTGTTTCACGTAAAAGCGCGTCGGTCGTCCAAACCGGCCCTTGGTGTAAGCGCAGGCCTAATTTTTTGCAGGCTTGCGCCAAAGCAGCGTTTAGTTTTTCGTCCGCCGTAGTTTTAAAATCATCCTTTACGTAGTAAGGCGTAACACCGTCTCCCCTGATTGCGCCTGTGGCGATAATAATATCGCCGACCTGTATGTCCTCTTTGAGCGCTCCGCATGAGCCTGCCCTAATGAGGTTTTTTACTCCGCCGTTTGAGAGGATCTCCGCGCTTATGGCGCTGTCGGAAGAGTATCTCCCTCCGTTTCCCACGGTAATCTTGGTGCCGTTAAATTCTCCGGAATAAAAGGTATATTCCATAAAAGAAAAATTTCGTACCGGGTTTTGCACGTATTTTAATACCGCGTCTCTTCTGTCGGCCGGGCCCGGGACGATGGCGTAATTTCCGAAATCTCCCGGTTTTATCTGCAGCATGCCTAATAAGTCTTTGGCGGTCATATGTATGTCTTTTTTCATTTTCATGGCTTGGTTACTCTCCTTTTTAATGCTTCTTTATCTATTTTTCCGGTCCTGTTTTTTGGCAATTCTGCCACAAATTCTATTTTGTGCGGAACTTTAAAATGCGCCAGATGCTCCTGGCAAAAAATACGTAATTGGCTTTCAGATAAATTCGACGCGGGGTCTTTTGCTATAAAAGCCTTAATTGACTCTCCGCGCAGTTTATCCGGTACCCCTATTACAGCCGCCTCCAGGACGCCTGCCTGTTTATGGAGTACAGCTTCTACTTCAGGCGCGTAGACAAGTTGGCCGGAAACTTTAATCATTTCTTTTTTTCTGCCGGCGATATATAAAAATCCATCTTCGTCAAACCTGCCCAGGTCACCGGTATAGAACCAGCCGTTTTTTAACACGCGGCGTGTTTCTTCGGGGTTATTATAGTATTCTTTCATTACCACCCAGCTGCGCATGGCAATTTCGCCGATTTCACCGGGGGCAACCGGTTCGTCGCTATCATCAAGAATGGCGATTTTAATCCACGGAGCCGGTTTGCCCACGCTTTGAATGTTTTTACTGCCTAATGGAATAACCGTATTCGGCGGGCATGTTTCTGTCAGTCCCCAGCCGTTTAGAAGGTCTGTTTTGGGGCAGTATTGGTTGAAGCGTTTAAGTACGTCCGGCGCGTTAGGTGCGCCGAATACAACCATCCAGCGCAGGCTGGAAAGGTCGTGCTTTTCAAACTCTTTTAATTGTAAAATAGCGTAATACATTGAAGGCACGATATGAAAACAGCTGACTTTGTATCTTTCAATATCGTTTAAAAACTCAAGCGGCGAAAACCTTTCCATGAGTATCAGAGTGATAGCGAATACTATGCAATTCTGTATATAAATCAGCCCCGCGCTATGTGAAAGCGGCAGGCAGCATATTTTTATGTCTTTATTGTTTAAATCTACAAAATATTTCATGGCTTCCGGCGAACCGGACAAGTGTTTATAAGTTAGCACCACCCCTTTTTGATTACCGCTGGTTCCGGAAGTATATAGTATTAAAGCGGTGTCGTTATCGGCCATAGCATCTTCTTTTTCGTATCGGCTCTTGCCATCCAGGAGGGAATTAAAATTAAGAAAATCATGCCTGTCTTCATCGATTAAGATAATGTTTTTTAATGATTTCACATTGGTTCTTAGTGTTGACAATTCGATATTGGCCTTATATTTGGCAATAAGCAATTTTGCCTCTGAATGATTAAGGTAAGAGGTTATCTCTTCTTCTTTTAGCATAAAATCAAGCGGTATTACCGTTGCCCCCATAGAGAACAGCGCCAGATAGCTATATATATATTGCGGGCAATTAGGCAGGTAAATCGCTATTTTATCCTGTTTCTTGATGCCGATTTTTTTAAATCCCGCGGCAAGATTAAGCACGATATCTTTCATTTGGCCGAATGTAACTGCCTGTTCTTTAAATATTAAGGCGGTTTTATCCGGATACTGCTTTGCGTTCTGTGTTATAAGCTTAAAGGTGTCCATAAGTAAAAACCACGCTAAAATTTTCAGCGGGGGTGTTAAAATTTTACTATATAAATAATAGTAAAATTTTACTAAAGATTGGCTTTAAAGTCAAACGATTTTTTAAAGGATTAAGGCGTGGTTTTCTTAAGCGGGACCGGCCGGGGCAGGAGCCCTGAGACGGGCTTGCCTTTTGCCTTCCAATCATCCATTCCTCCGCGGTAGTCGTAAATTTTACTAAAGCCCATCGCTGCGAGTTTTTGCGCTACCTCTGTGCTGAATTCGCAATGGTAGCCGCGGCAGTAAAGGATTATTTTAGCATCTTTATTAAAAAGCGCGGGTATCAGGCGTTCTGCTTCTTCTTTGGGGATACAGATTGAATTTAGTATATGCTCGGCGCGGTAATAATAGAAATCAAGCACGTTTATCAATATGAAGGCTTCAACGCTTTTTTGAAGCTTTTCCAGCTCTTCTGTGCTTATTTCTTTATAACCTTTTTCCATAAACAGCTTTATATTGCATATTGGGCATGATGCCTGTTCGTTTCGGTCGGAATGGGCGTGGTTTTTTAATTTTTCCGAAGCGGCGGAACTTTTTTTTGCGGAATCAGATTCACTGACCTCAGCCGTCTCTTTTTGGGCGGGTTTATTTTTTTCGCTTTTATTTACCGAGCATGCCGGAATGAATATAACGCATAATATCAAACCTATGGCGGTTAATTTTTTCATACGGACAAATTTTTCAGCAGATAATCGCTGAAATTGATTTCAGCCCTAATTAATAACATATTATGTTTTATTATTAATATGAGCGGGCGGTTATTTTTATTTTTCTTAAGGTTTGATTCCGTATCTTTTAACCATCGCCTAATACGCATAAGCCAGTTCCGGCGCTGTTTGAGGCGGCGGCGGGCCATATTTTTGTCCATGTATTTCATAAAATACAGCGAAATATCGGTATTTATAAACGGACGCTCAAGCCGAAGAAAATTTTTGTAAAGGAGTTTTTTAAACGTAACCCCGCCTTTTTTTGTTATGGTATATACGAATTTTTCAAGGCCCTTCCTTTCTTGCTTAATGCGTTTTTCGCTAAGCAGCCCTTCTTTTTTCATGCGCCTTAACGGGTAATATATAGAGGTATTTTCTATCGATGCGTATTTAGCGGTGATTTCCTTGATTAGTTTTTTTATCTGATATCCATGCTTTGGGCCGCTGGATAGTAATCCCAGGATTATAAGGTCTTGTATCATTTTAAAGCTTCATTCGGGCTGATTTTTGCCTATTAGCTATCATTTAAAGGCTAATTTTGCCTATTGTTTATTGTCAAAGTTTCCCAAAATTTTATACTATGATATATTGTAAAAATTTTGGGTACCCCGATAAACATGTTAAATCCTTGCAGATTTAACATATCGGCCCTTCGGGCTATTTTTGCTTCTTGTGAAGCAAAAATAGGGTAAGCGAGCGATGGGAATCGAACCCACATATATAGCTTGGAAGGCTATTGTTCTACCACTGAACTACGCTCGCAAAATTATTTATCTATTTTTAATTCCTTGCGGTCGAATTTGTTGGTGCGGATTTTAGCGAGTTCCCAGCTATAGTCGTAAAGATGCAGGCCTTTGCTGACCGCAATAATTTCTCCGTCTCCCACGCCTATTTCCTCTGCCATGTAGTTTTTTACCAGCTGCAGGCCTCCGCAATTAGAAGGAAATCCTCCCCAGAGGTCCCATGAGCGGAAATAAAGGATGAAATGCAGT
>PCWA01000064.1:1125-1267 GCA_002796125.1 Candidatus Ghiorseimicrobium undicola | reverse complement strand
TGGTGCGATGGTTTCTTTACTCGTATGGTTACAAAATCAAACTCAAGGCGTTTTTGCCCTTGGTAGCTGCCGCGGTCAATAGTATAAATATGCCCTTTATCCAATATTTGATACAGGCACTGGAACCAGGCGTCATCCAAGT
>PCWA01000064.1:0-985 GCA_002796125.1 Candidatus Ghiorseimicrobium undicola | reverse complement strand
GTAGAATGATCTTCGTATATATTATCGCGCAAAATTTTTCCCGTAGTGATAGTCGGATCGTTAACAACATCATGTAATACTTTACGATAAGGTGCTTCCAAAAAACCATAACTATTCAAACGAGAAAAGCTAGCCATATGACCAACTAAACCGATGTTCGGTCCTTCTGGTGTAGCAATAGGACAGATGCGACTATAGTGAGTGGTGTGCACGTCGCGTACCTCAAAACCGGCACGTTCACGAGTCAAACCACCAGGACCCATGGCACTTAAACGTCTTTTATGTTCAAGTTCAGCTAAGGGGTTAGTTTGATCCATGAATTGGGATAATTGTGAAGACATAAAAAATTCCTTCACAACACCAATTACCGGTCTGGCATTAATTAATTTATTAGGAGTTAAATCAACTACTTCCATGGTAGACATTCTATCCTTGACAATACGTTCCATGCGCGATAAACCGATACGAAATTTGTTTTGTATCAATTCACCGACCGCACGTACGCGTCTGTTGCCCAAATGATCAATGTCATCCTCTTTACCCTTGGTAATATTTAATCTAATAACTTCTTTGATAATCGCGATTAAATCTTCTCTGCGAAAAATGCGCGTTTCTTTATTATTCGGAATATCAAAATTAAAACGCTTATTCAATTTATAACGACCAACTCTGTCAAAATCATAACGGTCAAATCTAAAAAACATGGAATGAATCAAATTGCGAGCATTATCAACGGTTGCTAAATCACCAGGACGAATGCGTTTATAAACCTCTTTCAAACCTTCAGCTTCATTTTTGGCTACGTCTTTGGTAATAGTTGCTTCAATGTAGCTGATATCACTTTCACGCTCCACATCCTTAAACATTTCTTTAATTTCTGAATCAGTTTCATAACCAAAAGCGCGTAAAAGCGAAGTAATTGCTATTTTTCTCTTTCTATCTATTCTCACCCACAAAACATTATTAGCATCAGTTTCAATTTCCA
>PCWA01000095.1 GCA_002796125.1 Candidatus Ghiorseimicrobium undicola | reverse complement strand
TATAAATTCTTATACGATTGAATATTCAGGCAATGATATTACATGGCAGGCAGTGACGAGCCCGGTTGAATCACCTGCCGGGACGGTGAATTTTGGCGCCGTCACCGCCCGGTATTTAAGGTTTAACGTCAACGGTAATAAGCCGCGAATAAATGAGCTGGAATCATATTATATCGCCGGCGGGGCGACTTTTAGCCTAGGAAGCGGAAAATTTATCAGCTTATGGTAATTAAACAAAAAATAAGTAATTATCTTAATAAACTTATATTTAGCGGTTCTCGGATCTGCCATAAGGCTTTTACTGGAATTTTTAAAAAAAGTTTTATTGCCGGGATTGATTTTGGCGCGGATTCCATAAAATTCGCGCAATTTAACGAAAAAGAAGATGGTTTACATTTAGTAAGCGCGGGTATTGAAAGGATAAAATCCAAAGACAGCAAACAGCCAGGCGATATTGAAATCGCCTCAGCGCTTAAACGCCTGCTTTCAGGCGTAAGCACGGCAAGAGGTATTTTTATCGCAAATATTAATTGTCCGGGGACTTCGGCAAGAGAAGTAACGCTTCCCTTCATTTCTCCGGCAGAGCTAGTGCAGGCGATAAGGCTTAAGGCAAAAGATTACTTTACTTTTTTTGACGAGGGTTCCTCGCTTGATTATGAAATTGCCGGCGATGTTGTTGAGGGAGGCGTTCGCAAACATAAGCTTTTGGTCGCCGTATCCCCAAAGGCCACCGTAAATAAGTATTTATCCATACTTGCCAGAACAGGTATTAAGCCTTTTTCTTTTAAATGCCTGCCGGTAGCTTTAAAAGGCCTGCTTGGAGATTGTTACCGCGATTCAGACAAGGTTATGGCGTTTCTGGATATCGGAAAGCGGTTTTCCGAAATAGTGGTGTTTGGCGGAAAATCCCTGATATTTTCCAGAAAAATCCCGGTTGCCGGCGATGATTTTACAAAGGCCCTAACCGCTGTTTTGGTATCCGAGCGCGGAAAGACGGCATTAACATTTGATGAAGCAGAAAAGATAAAATGCTCAATCGGCATACCGCAGGATCCGGGGAATGAACTGATTGACGGAAAAATTTCATCCGCGCAGGTTTTATCTTTGCTGCGGGCCCCGCTTACGCAGCTCTCAGGCGAGATAAGCCGGTGTTTTGATTATTACCGCGAAGAAACCGGCGGTAAAACAATTAACTCGCTGACATTGCTGGGAGCAGGCGCCAAACTTGCCGGGCTTGAGAAGTTTCTTTCCGATGAATTGGGGCTTGAGGTAAATTTTAGTTTATCCTGCGAGGTGGTTAAAATTGATAAGGGCGCCCGGGAACTGACAGAGAAAGATTTTCACAGGATTGCTCCGGCATTTGGGGCGGCTTTGGCAGGTCCAGGCGGCATAAACCTTCTGCCGCGAGAGATTAAAGAGGAAGCGGCGCGCCGCATAATACGCACGACTATCGCGGTGGCTGTTTCTTTGCTTCTTTTTATACCGCTGCTCACATATATCGGCATGCGCATCCAGCTGGGTGTCTTTGAGAAAAGAATCACGGCCGCGCACCTGGAGCTGGCAAACCTTGAGCCGGCGCTTAAGGCGACCGCGGCAGGGCGCCTGGCGCAGAATGTATTCGCCGATGAGCCGTACTGGACGGACGTCTTCAGGGAGTTGAGCAATATTATTCCCGATGGGGTTTATCTTAGCCAGATGAGCATGCGCGGCAAAGTTATTCGCGTCAAAGGCATTATAACTTTAGCCGAGAAAGAGAAAATTATCTCTGATTTTATGAATAAGCTTGAGGAAGGATTATTTCGTAATGTCCGGCTTATTGTAACCAAGGAATCAGCAAATACGCTGCATGAATTTGAGCTAAGTTCCGGTATTGAATAGGGCTGCTATATGAATATGGCAAAAGAAAAATTAACCAGCATTATCGTAGGCGGTATTGTTATTGGCGGGATCATTTTATATTTTTCTTTATTCCGCCCTTTAATGATTGACTTACGGCTGGCTCATCATGATTGTGATAGTTACGACAATGCCTTAACCCAGGCGTATGAGGCGATGGAACATGCCAAAAGAATAAATAACCGCAAAGAATTGATTGACGAGAAAGGCGTATCCGGAGCCATTGATGAATTGACAACGATGGGTAAATCAATAGGTATAAATTTCACCTCTATCTCTTTGCGGGAGATTGAGAGCGCCGAAGACGGGAATTTCCGCCTCCTGCCGATAGATTTTTTAATAGAATCAAATTATAAAGAGTTGGCGCTTTTTTTGGGTTCGCTTGAGCGGCTTAATAAAGGCCTGGTAGTCGTGGAAAGTTTTCAAATTTCCCCGCATAAAGTAAAGCCGGAAATATTAAATACCGAGTTAACTCTTGCCTTGTGTTTAAATAAGGAGAAATAACATGCGGGATAAGAAGCTGGTATTATTAATTATTTTAATCGTTGCCGCAGTTGCAAGTCTAATTTATGGCATAGCAACCCCGCCTAAAACATCTTATCGGGAGTTACCGGAGGGAAAAATTATCGTTGAAGGGCAAAAATCCGTGTTGCCGGAAAATATTATCCCTAAGCGCCGGACAGGGAAGAAAACCATATTTTCATCATGGGGCAGGAGCCCTTTTACAAAGAAGGATATCATGCCGGATGCCGCCAGTGGCGAGCTTGTCTTAAACGGCATTATTTGGGATGATAAGGCTCCCCTTGCGATTATCAATGATCAGGCTGCGGGCGAGGGGCAGGATGTCGCCGGCGCGCGCATAAAAAGCATTTTACCGGATAAAGTGGTTGTTGAACGGGAAGGCAGGCGGGAAATATTGGAAGTGAATAAAGAGCTTAGTGATATATTATCAAAATAATGTTTTTTAAAAAAAGCGCATAAACGGAGGCCGCAAATGCTTAAATTAAGGCGAGTAAAAATTTATCAGATAGCAGGCGTGATTATAGCTGTATTGGCCCTTGGCCTAATATTCAATAGGGGTAAGCTGATTAGCAGCTTGGAGAGTAATGATGTGGTAAGTATGCAGGGAGAAGAGCTGGCGGCGTTTGAAGGAGGCAGAATAGTAGAGACTTCGGCAGGCAATGTAAGCCTGGATTTAAAAAATGCCGATATCGCCACTGTTCTGGGAGTGCTCGCGTATAAAGGCGGGGTCAATATCGTAACGACGGAAGATATAGAGGGGCGGATAACTCTGCGGCTGGCCAATGTTCCCTGGGATGAGGCATTTCGTTCGGTTCTAAGGACGCGTAATTATACTTATGAGCGCGAGGGAAGTATCGTAACCGTTGCTTCGCTTGAGGCCTTAATGGAACGCAGCCAGATGAACGCGCAGCTCTACAGTATCCAACCGCTGGTTACTGAGATTTTTACCCTTAAATTTATTGATGCCGGCGATGCCAGGGATGTCATTGAACCGCAGCTTTCTTCCCGCGGAACAGTGGGTATTCTAAAAGGAAGAAGCCGCCGCGGGTGGTCGTTTACGGCAAGTAATTCTTCCGCTCAGGGAAGCGGAAGCCTGGCTAAAGATATGGCTACGGAGAAAGCGCCCGCGCGCGCGAAGATGCTGGTGGTAAGCGATATCCCTCCCTATATGGAGAGGATTCGCAAGGTAGTCGAACGTTTGGACGTTATGCCGAAACAGGTTCTCATTGAAGCGAAGATTATTGAAGTCAACAAGGATAAATTGCAGGATTTGGGGTTTGATTGGGGCACGGGTTCAGGGGGAGCTGAATCTTCAACAGTTAACGGCGTGCCGGCAGATAAGCATTTGGGGGATGTAACGCAAACCGTCGGGGCTAATATTTTAAGCTCGCAGGAGGCGACCTCAATTTTTGACCCTAAAACAAGCGGTATCAGCGGCGCTTTTCCTTTTGACAGCGGCCTGGCGATTGTTTATAAAAAACTTACCGGAACCCAATTTGAGGCGATATTACATGCTTTGGAAGAAGATATCGATGCCAATACTCTTTCTTCGCCGAGGGTTTTGACTTTGGATAACCAGGAGGCGACTATTTTAATCGGCACAAAATTTCCGATACTGGAATCCAATGTTTCGGGGACCGAGGCAACCACGACTACCTCAACGCTGAGTTATTATCAGGATATCGGTATCCAGCTAAGCGTTATCCCTCAGATTAGCGGAGGCGGCCATATCAATATGATAGTGCATCCCGCTGTGACCTCTTTTACCGAGACCCTTGCCGCTAAGGGCTCAAGCGGCCAAACTATAGCCGAGTATCCGATTTTACAGACCCGCGAGATAGAAACTCAGATAGTGATGAAGGATGGCGAGACGATAGTAATTGGCGGGCTGTTGAAGGACGTAAAGAGCGAAGGCGTGCAAAAAGTCCCTTTCTTGGGGGATATTCCTATTCTGGGCTGGTTATTTCAGAGAAAAACCGTTGATACGGAAAAGATAGAGCTGATGATTTTTATCAGCGCCAAGATTATCGATGAGCATAAATTATCAAACAATGAATTACTCTGGCTTAAAAAGTACGAAGTAGCGGATAAAGAATAAAAATTAATCCATGGAAACTATTTACTTTTTTTACGGCCTGGCTTTTTTATTATTAGGCATTATAATTTTCGCGATGCCGGCAAGGAGTGATTTCTTCGGCCTGTCACGGCATTTGCGGCTGGTAGGCCTGTTCGGCATAACACATGGTTTAAATGAATGGATTGATTTATTTATTTACCGCGGCAGGCCGTTTGACGTGGAGTTTTTAAAAGCCGCTGGTAATTTTATATTGCCGTTATCGTATCTCTTTTTGGCTTTTTTTGGCGCGCGGGTTATTTCGGCCGGAAATAAAAAAATGCGCTGGCTGAATTTAATCTGGATTTGCGGCCTGATGATTTGCGCGTGGGTATATTTTTCAGGGCGCGGATTTCCTGTAACACAAATATCAGCAAGATATTTTCTTTGTATTCCCGGAATTGTTTTAACGGTTTTGGCTCTGCGCATAAGCGCCCTTCGTACTGGTAAATCGCAAAGTGCCGGGCTTTCCCGTTTCGGGCTTTCAGTGGCAAGCTATGTTTTTATAATCTATGCCTTCTTGAGCGGATTGGTTGTGCCAAAAGCGGATTTTTTGCTGGCCCCGGTTATTAATTACCAGAGTTTTTCCGCTTTATTCGGTTTCCCGGTCCAGGCGTTGCGGATGCTTTGCGCTTTACTTTTGGCGGTGGCTTTTTTTCTGGCGACCGGCCTTTTTTACTATGAGGGCGACAAAATAAAATTAAAAGGCGGTATTAGAAGGAAAATTATCTCCCTTCTTTATATAATTACCGCAATCATGATGGCAATTAGTTTTATTTTTGGATATTCATGGGAGTCTCGTTTTTTACGCCGGACAATCGGGGCGCATCATCAAAAAATAGCCGCCGTCACCGCAGGGCATTTTAGTTCAATGATTGACGAGAAAGCGAAAGTTATATCGGCTTATAATTCTGATATGCTATGGCGTAATGCGGCTAAAGAAGCCAATCTGCGTTACGAATCTTTAAGCCGCGAAGAAATAAAAGCGATGCTGCTTGATAACGACAGCCGCTGGATTGGCGAAAAAAACGGCGACGGCACCGATTTAATCAGGCAAATTACTGATAGCCAAGTAAGCAGGGAGATGCAGAGCATTGTTAATGAAGACGAAACAATTTCGGAGATAATATTAACCGATAAATATGGCGGCCTGGTTGCCGCCTCAGGCGAGGCAAGCGATTTTTATCAGGCGGATGAGCCCTGGTGGCAGGAGGTGTTTAATGACCCCGCGGGAGGGCTCGTAATTAACGATATCAGGTTTGATGAGTCCGCCAATAGCTGGGTGATGCCTTTTTCTATTGCGCTTAAAGACACGGATGGAGAATTCTCCGGCGTTTCCAAAGCATCCGTTAATCTTACAAATTTTATGCGGCATTTTGCGAGCTTTGATATGACCAAAGACCAAGAAATGGCCTTAATTGACAGCGAGGGGGATATTCTTTTTGCTCCCACAATCATTCCCTATAGCTTAAAGTATGCCGGAAAGCGTGATTTAGAAGAGCTTTTTAACAACAATAGAGGGTACTCAGAATTATTATCTAACCTGAGCGGTAAAAATATGTTGGCTGCTTTTGCCCAAGCGAGCCATCCTTTATTAAGCGGCAGGGGGCTTAACTGGAAGATTATTATTTCCGAGGATATAAGCCGGGCGTTTATATCCATAAACGCTTTTCTGGGGCGATATATTTCAATAGTTTTTATTTTGCTGGCGCTGCTCACACTTTTAGGATTGAAAATCGGTAAAATAATCGCCAGGCCTGTAGAAGAGCTTGCTGATGCCGCAAGGCGTATCGAAAGAGGCGATTTTAATTACCGGCTTAATATCGCAACCGGAGATGAGATTGAGGAATTGGCTGATTTATTCAATGAGATGAGCGCGAATATCGAATTGCAGCATAAAAAAATACTTGCCCAGAAAAATTTTATTGAAAATATTGTTAATTCTCTTACTTATGCTTTTTATGTGATAAATCTGGATTATTCTATCGCGTTTGTCAACAACGCGGCCCGGAAAGCAGGGCTATCGGAAGGCGGGCGTTGTTATGAGATGACGCATCACGTTGAAGAGCCGTGTTCCGGCCTGCACCTTTGTCCGTTAAAAGAAGTGCTCCACACTAAAAAAGCCATTGCCGTAGAACATGAACACTATGATGCTTCCGGCAAGAAAACCGTAGTTTTGGTCAATGGCGCCCCAATACTCAACGAAAAAGGCGAAGTAATCCAGATGATTGAATCTTCCATTGATATTACCGAACGTAAACTGGCGGAAGAGAAGCTAAGGGTTGCCTTGGAGGAATGGGATAGGACTTTTAACGCGATAACCGACTGGGTTTTTATACAGGATGCCGATTTTACAATTACCAAGGCGAATAAGGCTTTTCTTGAGGCGATGAACGCAAGGCCGGATGAAGTTATAGGCAGGAAGTGTTACGAAATTACCCATAAGCTGCATCACCATTGGGTGAATTGCCCGTTTGAAGAAACCCGCAAAGATAAGAAGTTTCATATCCAGGAAGTTGATGACCCTAATATAGGTGTCCCCCTTTTAATAAGTACTTCGCCTATTTTTGATGATGGCGGGAATTTCCTCGGCTCTGTCCATATCGCCACGGATATCAGCAAGCAAAAAGAAGCGGAAGAAAAAATACGGGAAGCGCTCAGGATTAAATCCGAATTTATCTCTACGGTATCGCATGAACTCCGCACTCCGCTGACGTCTATTAAAGAAGGTATCTCCATAGTTTTTGATGAGGCAGCCGGGACGATTAATGCCGAGCAAAGAGATTTTCTGGATATGGCAAAACGTAATGTGGACCGGCTGGCCCGCCTGATAAACGATGTTCTGGATTTTCAAAAAATTGATTCCGGAAAAATGCGCTTTGACATGCGGGAGAATGACCTAAACGAATCTATCAAGGAAGCAAAAGAAACAATGGAGCCGCTGGTAAAAGAAAAAGGGCTTGATTTTGTTTTGGATCTTGATGATGCCATGCCAAGAATAAGATTTGACAAGGACAGAATCGCTCAGGTACTGGCAAATATTATTAGCAATGCTATTAAATTTACCGAGCAGGGTAGGATTACGCTGACGAGTAAAAAAGAAGAGAATTTTGTGCATGTCCGGATTATTGATACCGGGCCGGGTATTAGTGAAAAATATATGCCCCGCTTGTTTGCGCGTTTTGAACAGCTGCATTACGGTAAAGACAGAAAGACCGGCGGTACCGGCCTTGGCCTTGCGATTTCAAAGGAAATAATCGAACGGCACCGGGGTAAAATTTGGGCGGAGTCAGAGATGGGCAAAGGCACGGCGTTTAATTTTATCCTGCCGATAATCGAGAGGCGTTTATAGTAAAAATAAGGCATGAGTAAAAAAATTCTTGTTATTGATGATGAACAGGATGTGCTTAAGGCCGTGGAATTCCGGCTGAAAAAGGAGGGCTATGATGTGTTTTCGGCCGCAGACGGTAAGCAGGGTTTTGATATGCTAAAGGCAATTAGCCCTAATTTGGTTTTACTGGATTTGCGCCTGCCTGAGGTCGACGGATATGAGCTGTGCAAAGCCATGAATGCGGATGATGCTCTTAAAAATATTCCGCTGATTTTATTTACTGCCAGCGATCCGGCGCACATAAAGGATAACTTTGGTGAATTAGGGGCGGATGATTATATAATAAAGCCGTTTGAATATTCGGAGTTGTCTACTAAAATAAAGAACCATATCCTGAAAAATGGCTAAAAAAATTTTGATTATAGAAGATGAATCGGATACTTGTAAGGCGCTAAGGTTTCGTTTTGAAAATCGCGGTTTTGATGTTATTTGCGCTAAAGACGGCAGAGACGGGCTGGAAAAAGCGCAGGCAGAGTTCCCCGCGCTTATCATTTTAGACTTGATGCTCCCTGAGCTTTCCGGAGAAGAGGTTTGTAAAGAAATAAGGAGAAATGAATCGATAGCCAAAGTTCCTATTATTATGCTTACGGCAAAAGATACGGACACGGATAGGGTAGTCGGCAGGGTGATCGGCGCTGATTCGTATATGACCAAGCCATTTGAGATAGAGGAATTATTAAGAGAAATAAATCGGCTTATTGAAAACAAGACAAACGGCTAAATGTATTTTATCTGTCAATTTAGCTGCAAAAGGAGGGGGCCATGGAAAAAAGAAAAATCTTGATTGTAGATGACGAAGAGGATGTATTAAAAGGGCTGGAGAAAAGGCTGTCTGTGGCCGGATATTCGGTTTTAAAGGCAACAAGCGGCATTGAGGCAGTTGCGGCAGCAAAGAGAGAATTACCCGATCTTATAGTTTTGGATATTGTGATGCCGGGCATGGACGGCGGGCAGACCGCCTACGCGCTGAAGGAGGATCCGGCAACTAAAGATATCCCGGTGATATTTCTGACCTGCCTTATTACCCGGGAAGAAACCGGGCAGACAAGCGCTGCCATAGATGGTGAATATTTTATTGCCAAGCCCTACGACCCCAACGGGCTGCTTAAGGAGATTTCAAAGCACTTAAAATAATGAGATGAAATTTTTTACTAAATTAAAGAAAAAGGTGTCGCCGCGCAAGAAGGTTGGATTGGTATTAAGCAGCGGAGCGGCGCGAGGGCTTGCCCATATAGGCGTTATCAGGGCGCTGACGGAAAAGAAAATCCCGGTAGATTTTATTGCAGGCGCCAGCATCGGAGCGTTTGTAGGGGCATGTTTTGCCAAGCATGGCGATATAAAAGAGCTGGAAGAGGTGGTTTTGGATATTGACTGGCGGCGCATGCTAAAGCTTGCGGATTTTAGCCTTGCCCTTATTTCCAAGGGTTTTATACACGGGCGAAAGGCCGCGGAACTACTTAAGGCGATTATCGGCGATATCAAATTTTCCGACTTAAAAATACCTCTTGCGGTTGTAACGACCGATATAAACTCGGGTGAGGAAATAATAATACGGGACGGTTCGGTGGTTGAGGCGGTAAAAGCGAGTATTTCCATGCCGGCGATATTCGTTCCCGCAAGAATGAGGGGCCGGTTTCTGATAGACGGAGGTATAGTTGATCCTGTGCCCATAGACGCGGCACGGAATATGGGTGCCGAATTTATTATTGCTTCCAACGCCCTGCCGCATCCGGTGAGTTTTAGTTCGGCGCGTCAGCCTTTTGAAGGCGCGGTAAAAAGCGTTAAACCTGATTTTATAAAAGAGGCGCCGCATCAGAAAAAGGCTGTTTTTGATGCCGTCAAGAGTGAGCTGGATGCCCTTATCAGAGAAAACAGGGACAGCCGGCAGTATCTTAAAAAAAGCATAGCCGCTTTAAAGAGCAAGATACGCGCCGCTTTAGAGACCATCAGCAAAGACGCTCCCGGCATATTTGACGCTTTTGCGCAGTCGTTCTATATCATGCAGTATGAAATCGCCCGGCCAAAATTGGATAAGGCGGACATCCTGATAACTCCCGAGACCGCGCATATATCAAGCCTGGAATTTTACCGCGGCAGAGAAGCGATTATGGCAGGCTATGAAGCGGTCCAGGAGTTTTCTTTTGAGAAGCACATGTATTTTCTGGAGCGAGAGGGCCGCTAGGGCAGGCTAAAACCGCGCCAATTCTTATTGAGATTTGTACAACTAATGGTAAAAATTCCGGAAACTTAAGCGAAATATTGACTACCTTAATGCCATCGGTAAAGCAAAAGTCAATAAACAAACTCTAACCTAATCTCAAGTATACGTAACGTTATGCCAGAGCAGGATTATCATAGTTATATTTGCCCGATGCATCCTGAAATCAGGCAGGCTAAGGCAGGTGATTGCCCGAAATGCGGAATGCACTTGGAACGAAAAAACGTTTCATTATCAACGCAAGAGCCTGATCGACAACCCCGGATTTTATCATACAAGTTTTGGTTTGGGTTGATATTGGCGGTTCCGGTTTTTCTTTTAAGCCTTAGTGAGATGATTCCGGGCCTTAGCCTGGATACCTTCGTAAGCCCTAATCTTTCGCGTTGGTTGCAGTTTATTTTAACAACTCCTATTGTCTTATGGGCGGGGAATGTTTTCTTTGTTAAGGCATGGCGGTCGTTCTTAAGTAGAAACCTCAACATGTTTAGCCTCATTGCCGTGGGCGTGGGGGCGGCATATGGTTTTAGCGTGGTAGCTTTTCTTTTTCCGGGCATATTTCCCGAATCATTGAAAAAAAACGGTTATATCGGGCTATATTTTGAAGCAGCCGCGGTTATTACGGTGCTGGTGCTTTTGGGCCAGCTTCTTGAAGCAAGAGCGCGTAATAAAACCGGGCAGGCAATCAAGGCATTGCTTGGCCTTGCCGCCAAAAGCGCCCATCGCATTGCCAATGGCAAAGAAGAGGATATTTCTATCGATAAGGTCAAGAAAGGGGATTTACTGCGCGTGCGCCCCGGAGAAAAAGTGCCTTTGGACGGCGTGATTATTGAAGGAAAAAGCAGTGTTGATGAATCAATGATTTCCGGAGAGCCGATGCCGGCGAGCAAGAAAAATGGAGATTCAGTTATCGGAGCAACTGTTAATCAGACAGGAACCTTTGTGATGCGGACGGAGAAAGTTGGCTCGGAGACGATGCTCGCGCAAATTGTAAATATGGTTTCCGAGGCGCAGCGCAGCCGCGCGCCTATCCAGCGCCTTGCCGATCAGGTTTCAGGATATTTTGTTCCGGCAGTAGCCGTTTCTGCTATGGCCGCTTTTGCGCTCTGGGCGGTATTCGGGCCTAAGCCGGTTTTAGCTTATTCTTTAGTCAGCGCGATTTCGGTATTGATTATTGCCTGTCCCTGCGCCTTAGGCCTGGCAACGCCCATGTCGGTCATGGTCGGGGTAGGTAAAGGCGCCCAGTCAGGGATTTTGATTAAAAATGCCGAAGCGATTGAAAAATCCGGAAAAGTTACCCATCTGCTCATTGATAAGACAGGGACGTTGACGGCGGGTAAGCCGCAGATAACCGCGGTTTTTCCGTCAGACGGATGGGATGAGGATGATTTTTTACGCCTTGCGGCTTCTTTGGAAAACAGTAGCGAACATCCTTTGGCGCGGGCAGTCGTTGATTACGCTAACCAGCGCGGTATAAATTTTTTTCCAGCCGCGGATTTTCAATCTGTGACGGGAGGAGGCGTTAAGGGTAAAGTCAACGATAAAATGGTATTATTAGGAAAGCAAAAATTTATTGAAAGCGCCGGTATAAATTTACCGGAGGCGTTAAAGGATAAAGCCGCCTCTCTGCAGGAGAAAGCCCACACGGTTATCTGGGTGGCAGTTGAGCAAAAAATAGCCGGGATCATCGCTGTTTCCGATCCAATAAAGGAAACAACGCCTGATGCGATTTCCGCTTTGCGTAAAATGGGCGTAAAAATTGTTATGCTTACCGGCGATAATGAAAAAACCGCCCAAGCTATCGCCAAAGAATTAGGTATCAAAGAGGTTTATGCCGGGCTTACGCCGAAAGATAAACAGGATATCGTTAAGAGGTTAAGGAGCGGGGGAGCAAAGGTAATGGTGGCCGGAGACGGCATAAACGATGCCCCGGCATTAGCAGAAGCAGAGGTCGGCATTGCCATGGGCGGCGGAACGGATGTGGCTATTGAGAGCGCGGGCATTACATTGGTTAAAGGCGATTTAGGCGGGATTGTTAAAGCATTACGCCTGAGCAGAGGCGTTATGCGGAATATCCGGCAAAACCTGTTTTTCGCATTTATTTATAACGCGCTTGGCGTTCCCATTGCCGCTGGCGCGCTTTATCCTTTTTTCGGATTACTTTTAAACCCGATGATTGCCGGCGCCGCGATGAGTTTTAGCTCGGTTTCGGTCATTGCCAACTCGCTCCGGTTGAGAAATTTAAAATTATCATAGCCGCGAAAAACAAGATAAGGCATCAACTTCATAAAATTTGGTTGCGTACGCCCCGCTCAAAATCAGGCCAAGCCGGCAGATGAATTCACGCAATTTTCAGTATACTGCCTAAAATTTTCTTTTTGCAAAAACAAACTGATAATATGCTATAATATCGGATATTTTAAAATGGGCAAGATATGATTGACGTAAGTAAATATATTTATCCTGAATTAATTATAACCGGCCTCAAATCCGAGACAAAGGAAGATGCCATACGTTCGCTTTGTTTCAAAATTTTTGAGATTAATCCTGATTGGGCGGGCCCTATCTCCAAGGAAGAGGCGTTTAATGAGCTGATGTTCAGGGAAAAGATGCAGACAACCGGCCTTGGGCAGATGATGGCTTTCCCGCATGCCCGCATCAAAGGCTGGAATAGGTTTGCTATGGCGATCGGGATTAGCAAAAGAGGCATCAATTTTAATTCTCTTGACGCCAGGCCGGTAAATTTTATCTGCCTTATGGTTTCATCGACCGATGAGCCATATCTAATTCTTCAGGCAATGGCGGCACTTATCCGTTTTGCGCAAAAAATAAAATTTAATGAAACGCTTTTTGAGGGGATGGATTCTGCCGCTATCGCGGCCGAATTCCAGAAGCATGACATAAAGGCCTTTCAGATTATCCGCGCATCCGATATTATGCGGCCGGTAAAAATTTCTGTACGCGTTGATACGCCGCTTGAGGAAGTTTCACGGCTGATGCATCTTTACCATTTGGATGTATTGCCGGTTTTAGGCGAGCAGGATAAACTCAAGGGGCAAATTTCCTGTTTTGAAATTTTCGTTTTTGGGATCCCGGATTTTTTCAAGCATTTACACACCGTTTCTTTTGTCCGGCACATAGATCCGTTTGAAAAGTATTTTAAGATAAAAAAAGAGCTTACGGTTAAAGATATTTTTAAGTCTGACTGTGCCATGATTTCTCATGATGCCACTCTTCTGGAAATTATTTTTGAGCTGACGGTCAAGAACAAACCGAAGCTTTTTGTTATCAGGGAAGGCGTTTTGGTAGGAGAGATTGACAGGTTCAGTATTATAGACAAAATTCTGTTTTTTTAATCCGGCCGCTCTAATTGTTAATTCCGGATTAAACTAAAGAGGTTTTTCAGTGGAAATGTTTCTCTCAGGGCTGATTTTTTTGATTGTTTATTTTTTTTTGGCAACGGAAAAGCTGGAAAAGACAGTCGCGGTACTTTTGGGGGCTTTTTTTATGTTCGCCCTGCGCCTTGTTCCTTTTGAGTATGCTTTAGCCGCCATCGATCTTAATGTGATATTTCTTCTTGTCGGCATGATGACGTGCGTTTTTATACTTTCCAAGACCGGTTTCTTTGAATGGATTGCCGTTTTGGTGGCAAAAAAAGCCAAAGGCCGGCCGATATCGATCATGCTTCTTTTTATAACGGTTACCGCGGTTCTGTCGTCCGTGCTTGATAATGTTACTACGATTATACTCCTTGCTCCGGTTACGATATTAATCATGGAAATCCTGGAGATTTCTCCCGTACCTTTTTTGATACTTGAAGTCATAGCTTCAAATATAGGCGGAACCGCGACATTAATCGGTGACCCTCCGAATATATTAATCGGCTCGCGCGCCCACCTGACATTTAATGAATTTTTACTTCATCTTGGCCCGGTTATATGTGTGGTATTTTTGATATTCGGCTTGAGCGCTTTTTTTATCTTTCGTAAAAGCTGGCAGGTTCCGCAACGTGTGAAATTAAGAGTAACCCAGGCCTTGCCGCACCTGGCGATTATAGACCGTAAAAATATGATTCGCGCCCTCGGTGTCTTGGCTTTGATATTCGCGGGATTTTTTACGCATGGCATTACCGGTATCGAACCGGGCATTATCGCATTATGCGGAAGCATGTTAATGTTGGTCGTCTGCCGGAGCGATATAGACGCGACATTTATGCGCGTGGAATGGGGCGTGATATTCTTTTTCATCGGGCTTTTCATCGTTGTTTCCGCTTTGGAGTATACCGGTGTTATTAATATGCTTGCCGGTATGCTGATTAATCTGGCAGGAACTAATCTTTTCTTTTTATGCATGGCGATACTTTTTGGCAGCGCGTTATTTTCTTCCTTCCTGGATAACATCCCATTTGTAATTACCATGATTCCCTTGATCCAACAGGTTATTGCCCATCTTGCCGAAGTCCAAGGCATAATTGATCCGGCCTTGATACAGGAGAAAATTGCTTCACCCTTGTGGTGGTCTTTGGCGCTGGGGGCATGCCTGGGAGGAAACGGCACGCTTATCGGCGCTTCCGCAAACGTGGTTATGTCAAAAATAAGCGAAAGAAATAATCACCATATCAGCTTTGGGCGTTTTTTTAAATATGGTTTCTTATTTATGATTCAATCGGTTTTGATCTCAGCTTTTTGCCTGTGGCTAATGTATTTTTATCAGGCGCGTTTTTAATATTTATTAATGCAGCGAATAACCTACGAATTAGACCCGCATAATAATTTTGTAATTAATAAGGGCGGCAAGAAAACCTCTTTAGCAAAGTTTCGGCGCCTTATCTATGGCGAGTTCAAAATAGATAAAAAGAATAATTTGTCCTACGATGTAAAGTCGCCGGTTTCTGAATCCGAAGATATCCCGCATCAGCTGAAATTAAACGGCGAATGGTCGCTTAGCAAAAACCATGATTTGCGCCTTTCGCTTAATAAGGAAGGGCGGAGAACCTTTGGCGATAAAATAACTCTCCGGGGACAGATAATTGAAGCAGGGGCTAATTCTCTGCTTTTTGCTCTTACTTCGCAGACAAAGCGTAATACCCACTCGGTGTATCTATTAAATTTCAAGGGTGTATGGCAGGCCGATAAAAATAATCGCCTGAGTTTTCATATCAAGAAAGAAAATAGCGGCCGGGATATCCTCTATTTTAACGGCGCATGGCAGATTGATAAAAATCAGCAGATTATATATAAATATGAAAAAGCCGTACTGTTGCGTAAGACTAAAAAAATACATACTTTGGTTTTTAAGGGGCATTGGGATATAGCTAAAAAGCTGCGCCTCTTATATTATTTGGATAAAAGCACGGATTCGGCATTTGATTTTAAGGCAAGTGCGGCCCTGCCGCGCGAGGGTTATATAAAATATGAATTAGGTATCGGCGTCTCTGACCGCAAGGCGCCGGTTAGGAGGGTTGTTACGCTTTATGGCCGGTGGCGCCTTAAAAAAGACGCGGGTTTGCTTTTCGAGGTTGAATATGCCGGTAAAAAACCCAAGGCGATAATTTTCGGAGCCGAGGCCCGCCTTACGGACAGGGATATATTTTCCTTTAGGCTGAAAAACGATATAGAAAATAAAGACCTCGGAATGAATATAGAGCTGCGCCATGGAATATTCAACCGGGAAGGAGAGGCCTTTTTGCGTTTTTTAAAATTAAGGCGCGAGTCAGCGGTGTATGTAGGGGCTGGTTTGAGGTGGTAATAAATACGCTCATTTTGCGGCATCTAAATTAGATATCAGCGCGCTAAGGAGAAAAAGAATGAAGGAAAAAATATTAATAGTTGAGGATGAAAAAGACATAGTTAAAATGCTGGATTACAATCTTAAAAAGGAAAATTTTAGGGTTTTATCTTGCGGCGATGGCGAAGATGCTTTAAAGCTGGCTTCTCGTGAACAGCCGGATCTGATTCTTCTGGACCTTATGCTTCCGGGAATCGACGGTTTAGAGGTATGTAAAAGCCTGAAGAATGAACGTAAAACGGCAAATATACCGATAATTATGCTGACAGCCAAATCCCAGGAGACGGATAAAGTAATCGGCCTTGAATTAGGGGCGGATGACTACATCGCAAAGCCATTCAGCCCCAGAGAGCTAATCGCGCGCATTAAGGCAGTTTTACGCCGCTCCAGAGAAAGGGATAGATTGCCCGAAATATTTAAAGCCGGGGATTTGACCATTGATTTTTCCGTTATTTCAGCCAGCGTCAAAAACAAGCCAATTGAGCTTACAGCGAAGGAATTTGAGTTGCTGGCGGCGTTGATAAAAGCCAGGGGGCGTGTCTTATCCCGCGATTTTCTTTTGGATAATATCTGGGGATTTGACAAGGCGGCAGAGATACAAACGCGTACCGTAGACGTGCATATCCGGACTTTGCGTAAAAAGCTTAAAAGCGAGGCAAAGCGCGTGGTCACGGTCAAGAGCTACGGCTATCGCTTTAATAGTGAAGGGTAAAATCATGTTTACCGCGAAAATAAAGAAGAGGCTTGCCGAAATAGAGCAGGAATTGCGATCCTGTCAGGAGCAATCGGAACAATTTAAAAGGGAGAATTTTCTGATACGTAATATAATAAAGAGCATGATTGAAGGAGTAATAATACTGGATAAGGACTCAAGGATAATTTCGCTCAATCCTTCGCTTGGCGGAATTTTTAATATCTCACAGGGGCAGGCTAAGGGGAGGTTTTTCCTGGAAGCCGTGCCGAATAACGATATTTTTGAGGTCATAACCCGCGTGTTAAAGGATGGGGCGTCTGTCTCCAAGGAGCTTTCCCTGCATTGGCCTGTAGAGGGAGTATTTTTTATCAACGCTTCTCCGATCTCTGAAGGCGGTATCATTTCCGGATGCCTGGTTGTCCTGCATGATATTACCGAGCTAAAAAAGCTTGAAAAAATCCGTTCTGACTTCGTGGCAAATGTCTCTCATGAAATAAAAACCCCGCTTACCTCTATAAAGGGTTCTGTGGAGACTCTGCTGGAGGGAGCCCTGGAAGACAAGGAAAACGCGAGGAGTTTTCTGAAAATCATTCAGCGCCATACAGACCGCCTGGATAATTTAGTCAATGATTTGCTTTCTCTTTCCAGCCTTGAATCCGGAGAAAAGCTTCTTAAAATCGAGCGGGTAGATTTGGGCGAAATATGCTCTGACGCGGCAGCCGGTTTTAAGTCTTTGCTAAGAAAGAGTTCAATTGAGCTGAAAAATGAATTAGGGCATTTATTCGTTACGGCAGACAAGGAAACATTAAGCCGCGCCTTTGCCAACCTTATTGATAATGCCGTTAAGTTCAATAAACAAGGCGGTTTTATCAGAATCTACAGTGAAGACGCGGGGGATAAGATTAAAATCATAGTAGAAGATAGCGGCATCGGTATTCCCGCTAAAGATGTGCCGCGTATTTTTGAACGTTTTTACCGCGTAGATAAAGCCCGTTCCCGTCAGATAGGCGGAACAGGCCTTGGGCTTTCCATCGTAAGGCACGCCGTTGAGCTGCACGGCGGATCCGCGGGTGTTGAAAGCACCGAAGGCCTGGGATCAAAATTTTTCATTACCCTCCCTAAATAGTTTTTTTATTTTACCCATATTTTACATTCCCTTCAAATATATTTAATCCGCATATTTTATACTTTAGTCATCATTTTGAAAAGAATGTCCCTTGCCTAAACATCGGGTAAATCTCTGCGATATTTACCCGATAGGCTGCGGGATCAATTCGCCCAAACAACTTACGTTCGCTTCGCTCCGTAAGTTGTGGGCTCATTGAAAGGAGGTGAAATATGGTTCAGGCGATGTTTAACGTAGAGAAGGAAATTGTAGTCTGTCATTTGCGTTCTCAAATTGAGGGCCTAAGTAAGGTATTGCGCGATATAGAGGATGCTAATGACATCGATGAAAATTTTACAGGTAGCTCGTTGAGAAATATAGAAGTGAACCTACGTAGAATCAGGCGGTTTTGCGCGCGCCAGTAGGATAGACGCGCGCGAATAATTAAAAACGTGTTTTAATACCGGATTAAACAAGGAGAAAAGAAATGAAAAATAGCGGTAAGATTCTAAAGGTTATTGTTTTTGGCGTGTTTATTTTATTTGGTTTAGGGCTGCGGTTATCCTATGCCGGAGAAATTGATGTCCTGCTTAATAAGTTGGTAGAAAAAGGTATTTTGAAGGCTTTCGAGGCGCAGGAAATAAGGACTGAAACCAACGAGGAAATAGCGAAAATTAAAAAAGAGGAACAGAAGGAGTATAAAAAGTTGTCAAAAGACAGCCTGCCCGGCTGGATAAAAGATACAAAATTAAAAGGCGATTTAAGGCTTCGTTATCAATATGATAAGAAAGAAGGTAGCGAAGAGCGTCATCGTGAAAGAATACGCTATAGATTGGGTCTGGAATCCAAGGTAGGCGAGGCGTTAAAGGTGGCGGCGGGGCTTGCCAGCGGCTCAAGCGATTCGCGCTCAACCAACCAGACGCTTCAGGATACGTTTTCTACCAAGGGTATCCAGCTTGATTATGCCTATGCCCAATTTAAGGCTAATGATAAGCTAACATTTTATGGCGGCAAGATTTTAAGGAAGCCTGTCTTGTGGGAGCCGGCGGATTTACTCTGGGATGGCGACATTAATCCGGAAGGGGCGGCATTAGCGTTTAACAAGCCTATGGATAGTATTGATTTGTTTTTTAATTCCGGGGTTTTCGCGCTTGATGAGGCAAGTTCCGATACATCAGATCCGTTTATGTATTATTTT
>PCWA01000016.1 GCA_002796125.1 Candidatus Ghiorseimicrobium undicola | reverse complement strand
ACGGTGGAATGGGGATGGATATCTTATCTTTTGTCTTGGCAGCGGAAGAAATTGCTAAAGCATGCGCTTCAACAGCCCTTTCTTTTATATCTCATTCTATATGTTCCCATATTATTTTATCTTTCGGGAATGAGGAACAAAAAAAGAAGTATCTTGCGAGCTTGGCAAAAGGAGAAAAACTAGGGGCCTTTTGTGTCCATGAGTCTAACTGCGGATCTAATGCCTTGGCCCTTGAGACAAAAGCGATATTAAAAGGAAGCGACTATATTGTCAACGGTTCAAAGATATTTATAACTAACGCGCAAGAGGCAGAGGTCTATGTGGTTTTAGTGCGCACAGATTCCAGCAAAGGGCCTCAAGGTCTATCCATGCTTCTTATAGAAAAAAGAACGGAAGGATTTTCTTTTGGCAAGAGAGAAGAAAAGATGGGCCTTAACGGAACATCCAGCCGGGAACTATTCTTTTCAGGCTGCCGAGTCCCTAAAGAAAACATTTTAGGTAAAGAAGGTGAAGGTTTGAAGATTGTAGCTCAAGCAATTATTGGGTTTGGTTTCTTTGGAGCAGCTGCCATTTCGCTGGGAATAGCCCAGACTGCCCTTGATGCTTCTATCAAACACGCAAAAGAAAGAGTCATCGCAGGAAATCCCATAGGTGCAAATCAACTAATACAGTCCTTAATTACAGAGATGAGTTTAGGTGTTGATACAGCAAGAGCCTTTCTCTATTCGACCGCATCAAGAAGAGACACAAACCCTCCCGCGCTTATCGTAGATGCCTTAAAAGCAAAACTTTATGCCTCTGAGATAGCGATAGAGGTAACGAATAAAGCCTTGCAGGTTCACGGCGGCCATGGCTATTGCAGAGATTTTCCTGTGGAGCGATATTACAGAGATGCCCGCGGACTTACTTTACATTTTAAGACCACAGAGCTACTCAAGGTTGATATAGGCAAGATGTTGACAGGCGTCTAAGATTAGCAAGTTTCCTGAGTATTCGTTGGTCTGCGGATAGGCATTAATATTCTACTGAGCCTCCGCTGGTCTTATGACTGGCGGAGGTTTTTTATTTCCAAAGGCAATTAATTCCGGAATTTCGAATTTTCGAAAGAAAATAATTATGGTAGCTGTCCCCGGAATTCCCGTGGTCAATTCAACAAAAATAATTCTTTTTTTCAGAGAAATTCCCGCCAGCATCAGCACGGCCTCTAAGCCGGTCTATTCATCCCGCTCGTGTCATCTTTGAAAATACGAATGTTCTTGCTTTATTTATAAGATGATATAAAATGTTAAATATGGATTTAGTGAAAGAGCTTGATTCCTACCGTTTAGAACACAAGATTACCCAGCAGGTTCTTGCAGAACAGCTGGGTGTTTCTTTTGTTACCGTCAATCGATGGTTTAACTGCAAGACAAAGCCAAGCAAGATACAACAATATCAGATAGAAAAGTTTCTGAAGAATAAAGGGGTTATAAAATGCAAAACTTAATGAGTGATTTAATGAAATTGTTTCAGAAAGACGAACGGATATTCGCTGATGGAAAACTGCTAAAAAACAAGCTCACCGAATTAGCTCTCAAGCTCGATCAGGTTCTTATTGAGCTACTCCTTTCAGACGACAAAGCAAAAGAGCATTTTTTCATTGAGAAGTTAGCGAAAAAGGAAAAGGTTCTTGTTTTTGACAAGGACAAATTTATCGCATTCGTGAATAACAAGGAATTTCTTTCGGATTCATTCACCGGTTTTAAAAATAAGATCGGCCTTGTGACAAATAGGGATTATTTAAAAGAAAAAGGCGATGTTGTCTTGGCGTGGGCGTATAAGGACTGTGTGCTTGAAGGCGGGCAGGACAAAGAAGACCAAAAGCGGGATGAGGTTTTCTACAATGAGACGCTTTCCCCTGATGAAATAGACCGGTTATTTGAGCCTAAAGTTTTGACAAATTTTAAGAAATACGACAGCAAGGGCGAACATAAAGTTGCGGAGTTTGACGCCGATGATAACTTGATTATTAAGGGGAATAACCTTCTCGCATTGCACTGTCTGAAGCAACAATTCAGAGGACAGGTAAAACTTATTTATATTGACCCGCCTTACAATACAGATGGCCCCGAGGATTATTTTCAATACAATGATAGTTTTAATCACTCCACATGGCTTACATTCATGCGTAACAGACTTGAAATTGCCAGAGACTTACTGTCAAGCGATGGGGCGATTTATGTTCAGTTGGATTATAACGAAGTGCATTACTGCAAGATACTTTTGGATGAAATATTTGGAAGGAATAATTTTCAAAGAGAAATTATTTGGCGCATAGGCTGGGTGTCGGGGTATAAGTCAGCCGATAAAAATTGGGTAAGAAATCACGATAGCATACTGTTTTATTCAAAAGATAAGACTCAACTAAAATTTATCAAGAAATATATTCCTTATCCCGAAGATTATGTTCGTCGAGATGGTGCTAAACCTGATGGGGAGGGTTATCCATACGAAGATACTTGGAACTGTAACGAGTTAGACCCATTAAATTCGATAGCGATTGTGAGCTTTAGTAAAGAAAAGGTTGGAGATTTCAAGGGGCAAAAGAACGAGGCCCTGATTCAAAGGATAGTTGAAGCACATACAAAGGAAGGTGATTTGATATTAGACTTCTTCGCTGGTTCAGGGACAACAGCTTCTGTAGGTTTAAAATTAAAAAGACGCTGTATTTGTATCGAGCAGATCGAGGGGCAAATTAAAAAACAAATTACGAGACTTAAAGCCACAATCGCTGGCGATCAGGTTGGCATATCTAAAACTATTAACTGGAAAGGTGGCGGATCGTTTGTCTATGCCGAGCTTATGGAATGGAACGAGCAATATATGTCAGAAATTAAGGACGCCGATTCCTCTCGCAAGCTCTTAAATATCTATGAGAAGATGAAAAAAGAAGCCTTCTTTCGCTATGACGTTGATCTGTCAAAATTTGAGGAAAAGGAATTTGAGAAATTACCCCTCAAAGAACAGAAGCAGATTTTATGCGAATGCCTCGACAAGAATCATCTTTACATCAATTTGAGCGAGATTGACGACGCTACCTATAAAGTCAGTGCGGACGATAAGAAGCTCAATAAAGAATTTTATAATACGGTCGTGTAAATATGGCAAACGGTCAGACATTAGTTGAAGAATTGAATGTCGCTTCAAAACTAAAGGTTTTGGAGCCACATAAAAAGTTACCCGATTATATCGTTAATAATCTTAGCCAGCGATTTTCGATCAGGGAATATCAACGGGAAGCTATTGTCCGGCTCCTCTACTATTTAAATGATTATCCGGATAAGACGCTTCCTATTCACCTGCTTTTCAATATGGCTACTGGTAGCGGTAAAACTTTCTTGATGGCATCAAACATCCTCTATCTTTACAAGCTCGGCTATCGCAATTTCATTTTCTTTGTCAACAGCACGACCATAATAAAAAAGACCAAGGCGAATTTTCTTGATAAGTCCTCGCCGAAATATCTTTTTGCGGAGAGAGTTGTTTTTAACGATAAGGAAGTGCAAATTCAGGAAGTTGATAATTTTGAAGGCGTTAATCAGGATAGTATCAATATCCTTTTTACCACAATTCAAGGACTTCATTCCCGGATATGGACTCCGCAGGAGAACGCCATCACACTTGAAGATTTCGAGAATAAGAAAATCGTTTTTTTGTCAGATGAAGCCCATCATATAAATGTGTTAACAAGGAATTTAGATCGGTTGAGTCCAGTTGAGCAAGAGGAAACGAAATGCTGGGAGAAAACAGTCATAGATATTTTTAATGTTAATCCGGCAAACGTATTGCTTGAATACACGGCAACGGTCGAACAGCATCAAAACATATTCGAGAAATATAAAAATAAGATTGTTTATCAATACACCTTGAAGGAATTTCGAGAGGATAAGTTTTCCAAGGATGTCCAGATCATGCAGTCCGACCTCGACCTCTTGGAGAGAGCCTTGCAGGCGGTTATTTTGAGCCAGTATAGGCGCAAGGTGGCCGAGAAACATAAAATCCAGCTTAAGCCGGTTATTTTGGTTAAATCCCAAAAGACCATTGCTCAGTCCGAGAAAGCCGAGCAGAAATTTAAGGAAATGATTAAAAGCCTCAAGGTTGGCGATATTAAAAAGATTGAAAAGAGCAACAGTAACGGAATCATCAAAAAGGCTTTTACGTTCTTCAAGGATAACGGCATAACCTATGAGAATTTAGCCCGGGAAATTAAATCCGATTTCTCAGAGGAAAAATGTATTGCGATTAACTCGCAGGCGGACAGTGACGAAAAGCAGATAAAGGTAAACACCCTTGAGGCTGAGCATAATGAAACACGGGTTATTTTTACCGTCAATATGCTCAATGAGGGTTGGGATGTCCTTAATCTGTTTGACATTGTGAGGCTTTATGAAAGCCGTGACGTAAGCTCTCGTAAGGTTGGACGAAAGGCCGGAGGAACGACCATTTCAGAGGCCCAGCTTATCGGACGTGGTGCGAGGTATTATCCTTTTGTTACCGAGAAAGGTCAGGATAGATTTAAGCGCAAATATGATGACGACATAAACAGTGAATTAAGGATTTTAGAGGAGCTTCATTACCACAGCCTTAATGATTCCCGTTATATCGCCGAGATTAAATCGGAGCTTGTTAAAAGCGGGATTACCCCTCCGGATGAGAAACGTAAAATAATAACCGTCTCGATTAAAGACATTATTAAAAATACGAAGTTTTGGAAGAACGGTCTCCTTTTCCTCAACGAACAGAAAGAAAACACACGGGAGAAGGTTAAGCGTATGCACGACCTTGTTTTCGAGACTACTTTTAAGCACAAGCTCAGGACTGGCAAAACCAAGGAAACAGCTGTTTTTGACGGTGTAACGGTAAACGGTGATCAGGATCAGGACTTGGACAAGCTACCACTCAAGTTTAATCGTATTGAAAAACACATAAATAGGAAAGCTCTGGATAAGGTTGAATTTTATCGATTCTCTAATCTGAAGCAGTATTTCCCCTCTTTAAAATCCATAGATGAATTTTTGACTTCCGATGATTATCTTGGCGAGGTTGACATTGAGATTTATGGATTAAAGGACAGACTGAATAATATCGACAATCATGACAAGTATGAAGTTGCTTTGGATGCCTTTAAGGAGCTGGCGGGCAAGATTGAGGCAAGCACAACAGAATATATCGGGACAAAAGAATTTAAGGGGCATAGCATTTGCAAGATTGTTGAGCCGTCGAGGATAGGTGAGGTTTTAATTGGTGGCGATGACAAGGAATATGGTATCGCCATGAGTCAAACGACCAGAGATGATTTGCGGTTGCATCTTAAAGATCACGACTGGTATATGTATGATGAGAATTACGGGACGTCCGAGGAAAAGTATTTTGTCCAGTTTGTCCGGCACGCAATGGATGAGCTTAAAAAGAAATACACGGATATTTACCTTTTGCGGAATGAGCGTGTATTTAAAATATATCGGTTCTCTGATGGAAAGGCTGTTGAGCCTGACTTTGTATTATTCCTTACCGAGAAAGACACAAAAAAAGCGTTGTCCTTCCAGTTATTCGTTGAGCCTAAAGGCCAGCATTTGTTAAAGACGGATCAGTGGAAAGAGGAATTTCTCAAGGAGATTGAAGGGCACTTCAAGATCGTTGATCTGTTTGAATCTGATAAATACCGCCTTGTCGGCCTGCCATTCTATAATGAGGTTTTGAAAAAGCAGGAGTTTAAAGAAGCCTTTGACAGAATTATACAAAGCGTTGACATGGACACTGGTAAGTCGGATTTATATTTCAGCGACCTTATTCCTGATGAGGACATAAAAAAGACGGAGAAATACGACGGTTATTTGCCGGTCTTTTCTTTGCAGGCGGTTGCTACCGCATTCAGTGAAGAACAGAAGTTGCCGAAGGTTATCGGCTGGAAAAAGGTAAGCAAAAAGAAATATGACAAAGATTATTTTATCGCCAAGGTCGTCGGTCGTTCAATGGAGCCGACCATTGCAGACGGCAGTCCGTGTTTATTTCGGCTTGAGCGTGGCGGTTCACGGAATGGCAAAATCGTTCTTGTTGAGTCCCGGCAGGTTTCAGATCCGGAAACGCATCAGCGATACACGATAAAGCGATATTCCAGCGAGAAAAAGCCTCTTGAGGGGGATCGCTGGATTCATTCAAAGATTACCTTGTCTCCCGACAACAAAGAGTTTAAGGATATTATTTTGAAAGACGTTTCGGAGGATGACTTTAAGGTCATTGCCGAATTTATTCAGGTATTGAAATAGGGAGAGATAAAAATGCCATTTAACCAGAGATTTACTATCAGATGACAAAAAAGATATTCGGTTTGGATATAGTCAAACATTCTAAAATAAAACTGCAGTGCATCCAACGCTACTTGAGTGCTTACTCAAACATTATAACCTACTCAAAATGGTATAAAGTTTACTATTTCATAGATGGGTTTGCAGGCACCGGTTATTGTAAAAGCAAAGGAGCACCAAATATAGTTAATGGCTCAGCGACAATTGCTTTGAATATAAAACCGCCATTTACCAAATATTTCTTTATTGAACTTGACCAAGAAAAAGCTCAAGAGTTAGAGTGCCTAAAAACAGAATATCCGAATCTATCGATAAAAATATTTCAGGGTGATTGTAATGTAAAAATTAACGATGTGCTTCAAGAGATCGAAAGCAATGCTCCTTTTATTGCTTTGTTAGACCCTCAAGCAGGGGATCTGTATTGGGATACTATTGTAAAGATTGCACAAAAGAATAAAGCAGAATTGTTTATCAATTTCCCTTTCGGGATGGCAATCAATAGATATATGCCTCTTGAAGATGGAAAAAATGTAGATGCTGAGACGGAACTTAAATTAAATAAGATATTCGGCTCGGAAGCATGGAAGCCAATATATGGCGAGCGAAAGAAAGGAACGATTTCTTCTGCTATGGCGAGAGATAAATATCTCGATATTTATTTGCAAGGACTCAAAGCCCTTGGTTTTAAGTATTATGCGGTGAAGAATCTAAAAAATTCTAAAAAGGCGCACATTTACTACTTGATTTTTGCCACTCGTAATCGTAGGGGCCTTGAGAAGATGAAGGATCACCTTGTCGAGGGCGAGCCAGATAGAAACACCCTGTTTTTTAATCAAGATATTTCCAGTGCAGTGTATAATGATTTTTCCGGATGCAAAAATGTATCACTTGATGATGTTCTTGAAAAGATGTTGGCTGGAAAACATTTATTAAAAATTCAAGATTTTAAAAATGCTTTGATTGCTCTTGAAAAAGATAAAAAATTAAGCAGAATAAACCCAAGGCCAAGAAGCAGGTCGTTTAATGAAAGCGATCGGTTTAATATAATATGAGCATACAATATATCGAGAGAAAAACATTGCTTTACCAGAGTGGTGTAGAATACGCCGATTTTTGCTTGAATCATGTTGAGGGATGTTCGCATGGATGCAAATATCCTTGCTATGCCTACATGTTAAAGAAGCGATGCGGAATTGTAAAAAACTACGATGATTGGTGCAAGCCGAAAATAGTTTCAAATGCTCTTGAGCTTTTAGACAAAGAAATTCCGAAATATAAAAGCAAGATCAAGTATGTTCATCTTTGTTTTTCAACTGATCCCTTTATGTATAACCAAGAGCAAGTTTGCGATTTGAGCTTGAAGATAATTGATAAACTTAATCTGAATAAGATTCGTTGCACTATTTTGACAAAAGGCATATTTCCTAAAGAGCTCGGCAAGAGAAATGGTTTTAGCACGAATAATGAATATGGCATTACGCTGGTTTCATTAGACGATGAATTTAGGAAGGATTTTGAGCCTAACTCGGCTCCTTTTCAGAATAGAATCCGATCGCTTGAATATTTGCATGAAAAGGGTTTTAAGACATGGGTGAGCATGGAGCCCTATCCTACTCCGAACCTGATAAAGCAAGATTTACTGGAGATATTAGAGGCTGTATCGTTTGTAGATAAAATAATATTCGGGAGGCTAAATTATAGCGTGAAGTCATCTGAATTTAAATATACGAAGGAATTTTATAATAGCCTCACTCTATCAGTGATTAAATTCTGCAAAAAACATAACGTAGATTACCACATTAAACAAGGCACTCAAAGCTAAGCATCTTACGTTGCGAAATGGTCAAGCAGTTTGAGGATTTCTTTTTGTTCTTTGGTAGTTTTCCGCAAATAAGGTCTCAAACGGCGTTCGGTGATTACCCGCTCTGCCAGTGGATCGCCTAACTGCTCAAGCGCCTTAACAATCGAGGCGTCAAGGCTCAATAGCCGGACATACTGGCACACCCGGACTCGGGAAACGCCAATCTTTCGGGCAAGGTCGCTTTCGTTCTTGGCTTGGCCGGTTTCGATCATCCGGGCGTATTCCTTGGCCCTAAAGATAGGGTTCTGGTAGGTTGGACGAGGCTTCGGGGGCTTAGGCAGTCTTGAGGGTAGCTGGAAGGTCACCTTGAAGACGGTCTCCATGAGCCAGTGCGGGGAGCTTTCATAAAAAGCCCATCATCTTTTGATGGGCTTTTTTGTTGTATAGGTTTTATATAGGTTTTAGGTTGAAATGTCATACCGGCTTGCTATAATAAAACAAAAAGGAGGGCATATGGATACTTCGGTATTTATCGCCAGGATTTTCGGCCTGTCTTACTTAGTTATGGGGATGGGCCTTTTGTTTAACCGCAAGGTCTTTCGCCGGATAATTGAAGATTTCGCCGGTAATTCCACCTTTACCTTTTACGGCGGCGCGCTCGCGCTGGTGATTGGAATTGTAATCATACAGACCCATAATTTATGGGTATCTGACTGGAGGCTGATGGTAACACTTATCGGCTGGGCAGGATTTATCAAAGGCGCATGGATAATCATTTTCCCGGATTCGGCAGCCAGGTTCATGCAGGCATACCTGAAAAATAAAAATCTGCCGGTTATTCATTCCATCGGGGCATTTATTCTTGGCGCGGTTTTGACTTTTTTTGGCTATTTTTAAACGGGAACTTTTCCCGCGCTTAAGTTGTCTAAATAATAGAGGAAAGAATGCAGGATATAGAAAAAGATACCATCGTTAAGGCGGCAGGCGGTGATATGGCGGCTTTTGAGGAAATATACCGCAAAACATCGGCCTTTGTCTATAATGTGGCACGCCATATAACCGCGAGCGCGGAAGACGCCGACGAAGTAACGCAGGATGTATTTATAAAAATATACAATAACCTGGGCGGTTTTAATTTCCTTTCTTCTTTGAAAACATGGATTTACAGAATTGCCGTAAATACGGCGTTAAACCATAAAAAAGCATCAGGCAGGCATCTAAACCGGCGCGCGGATTATGATATAACTTTAAAAACGGCGGCTGCAAAGGAAGAAGCGAAAGATAATTTGGACAGCCAGGCAAAAAAAGATAAGCTCCGGCGGCTCTTGGATGCCCTAAGCAGTGAACAGCGCGCCTGCATTGTGCTCCGCGAGATAGAAGGGATGGATTACAAAGAGATTGCCGCCGCGTTAAAGATTAAAATTAATACCGTGCGCACAAGATTAAAAAGGGCCAGGGAGCGGCTGATAAATTTGAACAAAAAGGGGTGAGCGCGATGAACTGCGGAAGAATAGAGGAATTGCTTAAGACGGATTACATCGATAATGAGCTGGATGAAAAGACGCGCCTTTTGATTAAAGAGCATCTTAGCGCCTGCCGGAAGTGTGCCGGCCTTGAGGCGCAACTAAGAGAAAAAATCATCGCTCCTTTTAAAGCGGTGGAAAAATATCATCCCCCGGAATATCTGTGGCAAAATATTAAGGACGGCATAGCGCCAGGCGTGGAAAAATTTCCTTTGACGGAAGGAATTTCAATAGCTGATAGGATTTTAATTATTTTGAGGGCGTTAAAACCGGCCTATCTTGTGCCTGTTTTGGCGGCGGTAGTGGTTATCGCTGTTCTTTTAAGCTCGCCGCTTAAAAATAACGGCGGATTGGACAGTTATATCGCGGAGCAGTCCGAATTTATAATTGATAATAATGGCGATGCCATAAATGCTAATGGGCTGGGTACCAGCATTGAGGAGTATTTTTTGTCTTAGGGAACTTTTTTACGTTTTATTCTGTCTAAAGTGTTAGAAGGGGGTGAGTGATATGAAAACAAATTTTAGAAAAGCGGCGTGGTTGGCAATAGCGTTAGTATTCTTCTTAAGCTCAGCATTATACGCGGCTCCCTATAACGAGCGAAGGCCCGGGAGAGGATACGATGAAGGAGCGTCCGGTGGAGGATACGGCGATAAAGGAGAGAAATTAGAACAGCTTAAAGAAGAGCTGGGCCTGACGCCTGAGCAGGAAGCCAAGCTGAAGGCTGACCGCGAAGAATTTAAGGCGAAGAACATCGAGCTGACTGAAAAACTGCGCGCAAAGAGGGATGAGCTCAAGAATGAGCTTGAGAAGGCGGAACTTGATACAGCCAAGGTGTATACGATAATAAGCGATATCGAACGGCTTACGGGAGAAAAGCTAAGAAACAGGGTAAATAAGATAATTTCCATGAAGTCCACGCTTACTCCGGAGCAGTTTGAGAAATTACAGGCAAAGATGCGCCAGAAGATAGAGAAAAGGATGGAGCAGAAACATCGCAGAGATGGTGATAAGCCCAGATTCTGGCAGAGGTAAATCACTAAACATATTTTTGATCTTAAGCGGCCCTGATGCGTAATCAGGGCTGTTTTTTTTAGCCTAAGCGTAGTCAGGATTTCCAATATTTAATTTTCATGATAATATAACGCAAGCCTGAGCCCGGCTTTAATCACGTATTCAGGTTGAGTTATAAGGCTTACGCGTGTGTAGATTAAAATTAACATATGTTTATTCTAATAGACATATTTAATATAGATGTCATAGTTTGTCATATATATAACTACGCAAATCATATATAAATTACATTATTAAGTAATGAAATCGCCCGTTGGCATAGAAATTGCTTATATATTAATATTACCATCTTAAATACTAATATAACTATAACGATAAGGAACAAAAGGGGGAAGTTTTGAAAAAAATGCCTATATTATCTATAATTGTTTTCGTATGCGCGCTATTATTAAACTCTCAACAATCATTTGCATTACCAATTTATAATTCCGCCACTGATCACTGGTACGATGTTGTTAGTGGAAATTGGACAGAATCAGAGACTGCTTCGCAGGTTTTGGGTGGGCATCTTGTAACTATAAATGACCAGGATGAACAAACATGGTTACTCCAGAATTTTGGCAGCACCCCCCGATATTGGATAGGATTTAACGATATCGCAACTGAAGGCACTTTTGTTTGGTCAAGCGGGGAGCCCGTAACATATACTAACTGGCCAGCCGGTGAACCTAGTAATTCTCAAGGTAGCGAACATTACGTTGCAATGAATTGGGGCCCAAACGGTGCGTGGAATGACTTTCCGAATTTCTCTCATGAAAGCTGGAACAATTATTCAGGTATCGCAGAATATTCCGGCGCAACTCCCGAACCGTCAACGATGTTGCTTTTCGGCATAGGTGGAATAGCGGCAGGATTAATT
The DNA here is from genome assembly GCA_002796125.1 of Candidatus Ghiorseimicrobium undicola. Classification (GTDB taxonomy): domain Bacteria; phylum Omnitrophota; class Gorgyraeia; order Ghiorseimicrobiales; family Ghiorseimicrobiaceae; genus Ghiorseimicrobium; species Ghiorseimicrobium undicola. Next base: position 24,919 of record PCWA01000016.1, on the reverse strand, counting down.
AAAAGAAAAAAGTGTAGGACAAAAAGTCTGAAAGCCTGAAGAGTGGAGACTTTGATTATCCCTTAAGTCTCCCTCGGAGTACGGCTCTTGAGCCGGCGACAATGTTTTTTGGTTTTTAGGGGCGTGTCACTTTGGGATGCTCAACTTGAGTTGTGTGTCCTTTTTTGAGACGCCCCATTTTTTATAACCGATAACCGGTAAAAATTTGCAATATTTGCCTTTTGTGGTATTATAAAATTATGCCTACCCCCGAAGAAATCAGAAAAATGGAGCACGCGCACACGGCGATGAGTTATAATAAAATAGAGGAATTTTTGTTCGCCGGCAATAATATGTGCTGCCAGACGCATTTTGAGAAAGAGTTATTATCCAAGGGCATAAGCGCCGATATATCTCTGGAGGCCGAAAGGCTGGATAATCCCCAGGGCGTTAAATATTTCTTCTGGTTTCCCTGGGAAGAGGATATGGCCCCGCCTTATGAGCTTTTGGATGTTGCCTTAAAATCCCTGGATAATTTAGTGGAGCACGGCATCAAGGCCTATGTCCACTGCAAAAACGGCCACGGCCGGACCAGCACCTTTTTAGCCGCCTATTATATGCGCAAGCGCGGTATATCCGCGGATAGGGCGCTTGCCATTGTAAGAGAGAGGCGGCCTTCAGCGCATATCAATGCCGCGCAGGAGGATTTTCTGCGCAAGCTCAATAAAACCCGCAAAAGCTGTTTTCTGTTCAATATCCTGAAATTTTTCAGAAAATAGCTTGCCTTTTTTATATTTTACTTTATAATATTAGTTAGCGGTACAAATTCTACAGTTGGTTCAACGTTATTGCTTGTATCCTTTCAGGGTGTTTCTGGGAATTCAATTTCTGGTCAGCTCCCGAATAGTCAGCATTTAAAGAGAAAAAGCGGATAATTCCGTATTATCTGTTTTTCTGCTTTCGCTATTTTGCGCTTAAGACAGGCGTATTTTTGCCCGGTTTTTAAAAACTTATTTTTGTTCCGCTTCATAAACATTGAAAAATTCTCGGAGAGAATTTACCCCTTGCTTAAGCGAGGAGATAATTCGCGCTTATTCGCCTATGGCGGATGTACTCATTATATGAAAAAAATTTTACTCATTAGTTTTGAATACCCCGTAAGCAGAACCTATTGCGGTGGGGTGGGGCAGATAGTCAAGCAGTGCCGTAACGCCCTGCTAAAACTCGGCTATGAACCGTATGTGCTTATAACCGCCTCATTTCAGAAGAAATACCCCGTAAAGCTGCTCCTGCCGGACGATACGCTTGTTAATTACAAGCATTTCTGGAATTTTCAGAAAGATTACGGCCTTTGCCGGTTTAATTATATCATTCAGCATTTTATAAACTGGACCGGCGAGCTGAGGAAGATAAAAAACCGCAAAGGCCGAAAGCCGAAAATAATATACCATTTTCACAGTATATTGCGCAGGGAGAAAGATTCCGGCTTTAAGACGCTTAATCATTTTCTGCATAACCAGGAAAAGATGATATATATCGCCGATAAAATAATCTGCCCTTCGCGCTATGAATACGATAATTTCAGCCGTTATTTCCCGTCGTTTTTAAATAAAGTCGTACTGATAGAAAATACCATTGAAACATTTTCGAAAAAACCGAAACAAATAAAGGAAATACGAGCGGAATATAATATAAGAAAGAACGATACAGTTGCTTTGTATGTTGGCCGCCTGGAAAACATAAAGGGGGCGGATGTCATTATCAAGTATCTGCCCGGAATATTGAAGAGGCACGCTAAGCTTAAATTTTTTATGATAGGAAAAACGCTGCAAAATGACCTCTATAAGAAATTGATGCGCCTAAAGAACCAGTTTCCCCAGCAGCTTTTTTACATAAGGCATATGGATAAGGATAAGTTGTTTCAGTTTCATTATTTAAGCCATATTTATATCCATAGCTCATTGAGCGAGTCATTTTCATTGAGTACGCATGAAAGCGCTCTCTGTAATAACGCGCTTCTGCTTAACCGGCTTCCTGTTTTGGATAAGTTTAAAGACGCGGCCATGTTTTTTGATGTAGGCGCTGATAATTTTATTCCCGGATTTGAGCACTTAATCAAGAACAGGCGGTTAAGGAGCAGGCTTTCCAGGCGGGCATTCCGCATAGCCAAAGGTTTTCTGGCTAAAAACAGATTGAAGGAGAAGTTGTCTGAACTTTTGCGGCTGTAAATAAAATTTTACTTGACAAAAATAATAATTTAGGTATAATTAATTTAGTTAAAGTAGTAAATAAGAACGAGTAGTAGTTTGAACCGCAAGGTAGAATTATGCTTTGCGGGTTTTTTTATTCCTGTCGTTATTTACTACATTTTAGAGGAAAGGAGGTAGTAAATAATGGCAACAGGAACAGTAAAGTGGTTCAGCAATCAGAAAGGTTACGGTTTTATCGCTATTGAAGGCGATAAAGACGTGTTTGTACATCACAGCGCGATTCAAGGCGATGGTTACAAATCGCTTGATGAAGGCCAGAAGGTCGAATTCGATATCGAAAAAGGCCCCAAAGGCGATCAGGCTGTAAACGTAGTAAAGTTATAGCATTAAGAAAAGAGCCCGTTATCCATACGGGCTCTTTTTATTAAGGAGCGATAATGCATTCAGGTAAAATAAAAAAAGTAGTACGCGATAGAGGTTTTGGTTTCATAGTTGACACCGACGGCAGAGAGTTATTCTTTCACAGGAATAGCCTCGCGGGCACCAACTTCGATGCCTTAACTGACGGACAACTCGTAGAATTCGAAGTCCAGAAATCTCCCAAGGGCCTTTCCGCGGTTAATGTAAAAGTAACTGCTTCAGGAAATATATTTGAATAAAATGCTAAAAAAAACTATTTTAGTTATGCTGGCCGCTTCATTTATGTTTTTTACATCCGGTTGCGCGCTGCTTAGCACCGCGCTAAGCGCGGCAGCAGCTTATGGGCTTTATCAGGCCACCAAAGATTAAGCTGCCGGGTTTAGAACTTACGGCATAAGCCGGCTTTGGCGAAAAAATGCCTTTTTAATTCAGCCTCTTTTTAAAAAATGGGGGCTGAATTTTTTTTGCCCGATATGTATTGCCTGGGGCGGAAATTGCGATATAATAAATGTTATGAATAAAATAATTGAAGCCCCATTTAATTCTTATTTCGGGGTGTTTATCACGCTTGCTTGTAATTTCAGGTGTGCCTATTGCGTGCAGAAAATAACCCTGCCGCATCAGGCGGCCGGGCAGTACCCGTTTGTTTCGGGAAAGCAATGGGTGGCCGCGCTTAACGCCGTAGCATCAAGGCGCAAAAAGAAAAACCTCTTCAGCACGAAAAAGAAAAAAATCGCCATAATCGGCGGCGAGCCGACCTTGCACCCGGATTTTGCCTATATAATCAATAATCTTGATAATGACTGGCGTATTACCGTAACTTCTAATTTTGCCTCTTTATTTTTTGAGGGAAAGCGCGGCAGGCTTGATGAAATCAAACGAAAGAAAGGCCTGAGGCTTAACGGTTCGTATCATTTCCTGGAAGGCATGAGCATTGATAAATTCATGGAGAATGTCCTTAAAACAAAAAAAGCGGGTATCACGGTGGATACTCTTTTTATCGTGATGCATCCTGAGCATAAAGATCAAGCATCGCGTTACCGCGAAGTTTTACTGAAGGCAGGATGCGAGGTTAAATTTCAGCGTTTCTACGGATATGCCCACGGTAAGCTTTATCCGGTGGCGCAGGCAAATTATGATAAAAACCTGGAGCAGTCAGACGGCATACGCAATTACCCGGCCTACCGGGAAGGCTTCGGGCAGGGCAGGCACGCGCCTGTTTACTGCAAGATGAACAACGTCTTATTCGCTCCCAACGGCGATGTCTATAACTGCCATTATAAGCTTTATACGAAAAGCGAAGATAAATTCGGCAATTTATTCACCGACGATTATATAAACACAAAATCAAGCGAATATTTTCTCTGCCGTGATTACGGCTCCTGTAACCCCTGTGATGCCGAAGGCCACCAGTTCAAGCGCCTTGACGGCAGTGAGTTTAATATTTCGCAATACGTGGAAGGATAAATATGAGCAAAGATTTTTTGCGCACGGCAATTTCCGCGGCCCGCCAGGCGGGCGCGGTGCATAAAAAATATTTTAATACCAAATTTAAGATCAGGAAAAAATCCACTTCTTTTGACCTGGTGACCGTCGCCGACATCGAAGCCGAGAAAAAAATCGTCTCGGTTATAAAGAATAATTTTAAAGGCCACAATTTTCTCTGCGAAGAGAATAAGTACGCGCCCAGAGAATCGGAATATACCTGGATAATAGATCCTTTGGACGGTACGAATAATTTTGCCTCCGGCCTGCCCATATTCTCCGCCTCGGTTGCCCTGGCAAAGAAAGATCAGCTTATCGCGGGCGCGGTTTATGACGTGACGCGCGATGAATTATTCTACGCTCAAAAAGGCAAGGGCGCATATTTAAACGGAAGAAAAATAAGCGTAAAAAAAATAAGCAATCTTCAGGAGGCGCTTTTGATAACCGGGTTCTATTATGACCGCGGCAGGGAAATGTTTGAAAACCTTGAAAAAATAAAACAATTTTTCTTAAAAAGAATCATCGGCCTGCGCCGCCTCGGTTCCGCGGCGCTTGATTTATGTTATGTGGCATCGGGCAGGGCGGGCGGTTATTGGGAATTTGAGCTCAGCCCCTGGGATTTTGCCGCGGGGGCGCTTATTGTAAGCGAGGCAGGCGGAAAGGTAACCGCAAGGCATGGCGAAAAATTTCCTCTGGGTAAATCGCCCATTGTCGCATCCAATGGTTTATTGCATAAAAAGATGCTGAAAATCATTAATAGTTGATAAAAGATAAAAATGCGCTTACAGGTTTTTTTGTCACATAGCGGCTGCTGCTCCCGCCGAAATGCTTTGGAAATAATCAAAAGCGGCAGGGTTTTTGTAAACGGAAAAATTACGCCCGAACCGTCTTATCCGGTAGATGCCGAAAAAGACAGGATTTTTCTCGATAATAAAAAAATTACTTTAAAGGCTAAAAGCTATCTGATGCTGAACAAACCCGTGGGCGTAACCACGACGCGCAGTGACCGCTACGCGGAAGTTACGGTAATGGATTTGTTACCGAAAGAATACCGCCATCTTTATCCGGTAGGCAGGCTGGATAAAGATACGGAAGGGTTATTATTGCTTACCAACGACGGAGACCTTGCCTACCGCCTGATGCATCCTAAATTTAACGTTCATAAAGAGTATTTAGCAACGATTACCAAAAAACTCAAAGATAAAGACAGGTTAAAATTGGAAAAAGGCGTATTTATAGAAAACAAAAAGACATCTCCCTGCCGCATAAAAGAATTATTTAAGTCTGTTTCTCATAGCGATTTGACGGTTAGTATTCATGAGGGCAGAAAGCGCCAGATACGTTTGATGTTTTTGAGTTTGGGTTATAAGGTTATCAGGCTGAGGCGGGTGAGTGAAGGATGCTTAAAGCTTGGCGCGCTTAAACCCGGAAAATGGCGCGCGCTGGGCGCGGCAGAAATTTCCTCGCTGTATAAAGAATGCGGCCTCAAACAATAGTTTTCCGGCTTTTCGCGCGTAAAAAATCTTAATAATATTATTACATATTTTGGCTTGACGGTTGTATTAAATATCATATATAATAAGTATTCAAATTGTTATATATTATTAGGGCATAGTAAGATATGGATAAAGTAAAATATAGCGGGGCTGAAAAACGTCAATTTGTGCGCCTTCCTTACCGGAGTCCTTTGCAATATAAGGTTTGCAAAGAGGATACGATAAAGATGATTATGCATGGTTATACGGAAAATATCAGCCAGTCCGGCCTTCTCTGCAATATTAAAGAAGACGTTCCGCAGGACAGCGTATTGTGGCTTCTTTTGGATTTAGGCGCGTTGACGACGTGCGCTGAAATAGAAAAAAGAAGTATTATTTTGCAGCATGGTATACTGGGCCGTGTTGTCAGGACCTATCAGAAAAAGAACGGCAGTTTTGATGTCGGCGTGCGTTTCCTGACCCGGGAAGAGCCGGCGGATACTGATTTGTTCCGCAAGGTTTATATCGCTGAAGACATGGCGCATCATAATGAAAATAGATAAGATAACTGTATTGGGAGACGGCGGCTGGGGCACGACTTTAAGCATGTTGCTTGCCGAGAAAGGCTTTGGCCTGACACTTTGGACTGTTTCTTCCGAATACGCCGGTTATTTAAACAGGACAAGGCGCAACGTTAAATTTCTTCCCGATTTTACTATACCCCGTAGAATTAAAATTACTTCTGATTTGACTGAGGCGCTTTGCGGCGCAAAGGTGGTGGTTCTGGCTATTCCTTCGCAGTACCTGCGCGGGGTGTTGGATAGAATAGAGCCGGAAGATTTGCGCGATAAATTTATCGTCAGCGCCGTCAAGGGTATTGAGAATAACACGCTCATGCGCATGTCTGAGGTTATCAGGGACGTGTGGGGCAATTTCAGGGTGTCCGTCTTGAGCGGGCCGACGATTGCCGTTGAGGTGGCAAGGAAAATTCCCACGGCTGCCGTTATCGCCTCCGGAGACGCCAAGACAGCAGAGATTCTGCAGAACGTATTTTTTACCGACAGGTTCAGGGTATATAAAAATAACGATCTTATAGGCGTGGAGCTGGGCGGGAGCATAAAAAATATCATCGCTATTGCCTGCGGTATATGCGATGGCTTAAAATTCGGCACCAATACCACGGCGGCGCTGCTTGCGCGCGGATTGGCTGAAATGTCAAGGCTGGGCGTTGCCATGGGCGCGCGCGCGCATACATTTTACGGCATCAGCGGCTTGGGCGACCTGGCCACGACCTGTGCCAGTAAATACAGCAGAAACAGAGGCGTGGGAGAGAAGGTCGGCAGGGGTAAAAAATTAAAAGATATTATCTCGCGTATGAATATGGTGGCTGAAGGAGTGCCGACCGTAAAATCGGCCTATGAATTAAGCAAGAAATATAAAGTTGATATGCCGATAACAAAAGAAGTTTACGCCGTTCTTTATAAAAATAAAAGTCCCCTGCGCGCGGTGGATGATTTGATGAAACGGCGGATGAAAGAGGAGTGAGAAATTAGTATTAAGTTGTATTAATATATATCAAGTTATAATTTGGTGCGGGGCGTGGCTCAGTTTGGCTAGAGCACTTGAATGGGGTTCAAGGGGTCGACGGTTCGAGTCCGTCCGCCCCGACCATAAAACAGTAATTAGTAGTTAGTAGATAGTGAATAGTAAAGAAGACTTTTGGACCAAAAGCACTAATTTCTCATGTGGGAAGAGGATTATAAAGAAAAACGCAAGTCTGAGCGCCTAAGAAGGCCCCTGATTATCCAGTACAGCTTTAAAAAAGAGGATAAGGAAATCTGGGATGAGTCGATGATTAACGACATAAGCGAAACAGGCGCGAGTTTCAACGCCAGCAATCGCTTTACGAAAGGGGACGTGTTTTTAATGAAATTGAATTCCCCTACCAATGCAGAGGAAAAAATAAATATCAAAGCAAAGGTTATAGATTCTGCCGCCTCAAGCGTAGGTGTGCACCGAACCAGGGTGGAATTTATGGAAGTGACGGAAGAACAAAAAAATTTACTTAAAAACAGCATCGCATGGTTCTTGGATAATGCGGGAGGAGGTTGAGATGGCTTACGGTGGCCCTGATAGAAGAGAATTTATGAGAGTCAGTAAAACTTTTATCGTATCCTATCGTGTTCTGCAGGATATTGACAATTATGATTTATCGCAGACAAAAAATATCAGCGCCGGAGGGATGCTTTTAACTACGAACAGGCTGTTCCGGCCGGGGACAGTGCTGGCTATTGACATACGGCTTCCTTTTTTAATCGAACCGTTAAATTTGAAAGGGCGCGTAGTCAACTCTAAGGAAGTGGTGAAAAAATTAATTTATGATACGCATCTTGAACTGGTTGATATTGATTCGGATACCAGGGAAGCAATAAGTAAAACAGTGGTTTTTAATCTTAAAAAGCAGGAAGAGGAAGAGAAATGACCCATTCGACTCGCTGGGTTCGGTTTAGTTTATCGCGAGTTGCTCGCTCAGGGTCATCCTGAGTGACTGAAAGGAATCGAAGGATGAGAAAAGTGAATGTAGGTGTTATCGGCTTCGGCACTATCGGTACGGGTGTCGTAAGGGCGCTTAAAGAGCGCAGATCGCTTATCGCCAAAAGAAGCGGTATAGATTTGGTTTTGAAGAAAATATGCGATAAGGATTTATCGCGCAGGCGGGGCTTTAGCGTAAAGAATGCCTTATTGACCAGGGATTACCAGGATATCACCAATGACGAGAGTATCGATATAATAGTTGAGCTTGTGGGCGGCATACACCCTGCCAAGGAAATAATCATCGAAGCGCTCAAAAAAGGCAAGCATGTGGTTACCGCCAATAAAGCTTTGCTGGCGGAATACGGGCAGGAACTATTTAAGCTTGCCTTCCGCCTTAAGAAGAACATATATTTTGAGGCATCGGTAGGCGGCGGCATCCCGATTATCCAATCCTTACGCGAGGGGCTTATTTCCAACAGGTTTGAAGCGATATACGGCATTGTAAACGGCACATCAAATTTTATCTTGACCCAGATGTGCGAAAAGTCGGTTTCATTTAAAGAAGCGCTTGTTGAGGCGCAGAAAAGGGGTTTTGCCGAAAAAAAGCCTACATTGGACATCGAGGGCTTTGATTCCGCGCACAAGCTGGTTGTGCTTACCCAGCTTGCTTTCGGAAAGTTTGTCAGATTAGAAGATGTTTTCGTGGAAGGTATTTCGCGTATTTCCCTGGATGACATAAAATACGCCACAGAAATGGGGCTGGTTATAAAACTTCTGGCTATAGTCAAAAATGAAAAAGACGAATTGGAATTACGCGTGCATCCGACGCTTATACCCGAAGGCCACCTTTTGGCCTCTGTCGACGGAGCGTTTAACGCGATTTATGTCGCAAGCGATATGGTAGGCGATTTACTTCTTTACGGCCCGGGAGCCGGACAAAACCCTACCGCATCGAGCGTTGTCAGCGACATAGTATCATTGGCTGAAAAGTTAGATATCGATGGTAATTCCCAGCAGTTTAACTTTGTCCAGAGCCCGCACATAAGGCGCCTGCGTAAGATAGACCAGATTAGCACCAGGTTTTATATTCGTTTTATGGCTATAGATAAGCCGGGTGTGCTTGCGAAGATCGCCGGCATTCTCGGAAAATACGGAATCAGCATTGCTTCCGTCAGCCAGAAGGAGCGGCGCAGGGCGCGTATCGTCCCTGTAGTTATCATTACGCATGAAGCCAGGGAGCGTTCTATGCGTCTGGCGCTTGAGAGGATAAATAAGCTGGCGATTGTGCGCGAGTCGGTGGCGATAAGGATGGAAGAAACATAAAAATGATTACTCAGATTAAAAATCGGTGTAATCATTTTAAAAAATCTGTGTAATCTAACTGACTAACACCCGGCGTTTATATGGAAGTGCGCCGGTGTGGTCTGACTGACCATGTGGCAGGGATTGATTAATAAATACAGGGATTTTTTACCGGTGACTGAGGCAACGCCCATTGTTACATTAAATGAGGGTAACACGCCTTTGGTGTATTCGGAAAATCTAAGCAGGATTGTGAGCGCGGAGGTTTATCCCCACGCCAAAAATTTTGCTGTGGGGGTTTATTTAAAATATGAAGGCCTTAATCCCACGGGTTCTTTTAAGGACCGCGGCATGACTATGGCCATATCAAAGGCCAAAGAGGACAAATCAACCGCGGTAATTTGCGCCTCGACCGGAAATACTTCTGCCTCTGCCTCTGCCTATGCCGCGCGCGCCGGGCTTAAGTCAATTGTCCTGGTGCCCGAAGGGGCGGTTGCTTTAGGTAAGCTTTCCCAGGCATTAATACACGGCGCTGTGGTTTTACAGATAAGAGGAAATTTTGATGATGCGTTGAATCTGGTAAAGGAAATCAGCGCTAAATACCCGGTGACTCTGGTTAATTCGCTTAATCCTTTTCGCATAGAAGGGCAGAAGACCGGCGCTTTTGAAATATGCGACCAGCTGGAAGAGGCACCGCATTTTCAGCTTATGCCTGTGGGTAATGCCGGGAATATTACCGCATATTGGAAGGGTTATAAAGAATATAAGGAAAAAAACAAAATAAATAAACTGCCTCGGATGCTCGGTTTTCAGGCGCAGGGGGCTGCTCCTATAGTTAGAGGGGAAATAGTAAAAAATCCTAAAACTGTCGCGACGGCTATCCGCATAGGAAATCCTGCCAGCTGGAAGAATGCTGAGGCTGCCCGCGATGAATCAGGCGGTTTAATAGACATGGTCAGCGATGAAGAAATACTCAACGCTTATAAAATGCTGGCGGCAGGCGAAGGTATTTTTGTCGAGCCGGCAAGCGCGGCATCCGTTGCCGGTTTGCTCAAGCTGGTAAAAAATGATTATTTTAAACGCGATAGCCAAGACGTAATAGGCAATGCCAAAATAGTTTGCGTTCTTACCGGCCACGGCTTGAAAGACCCTGATAGGGCGCTTGCCATAATAAAAAAGCCGAAAATTATCAAGCCGGATATCAAGGCAGTATTAAAAGAGATTGGATATTAAAAAAATAGCGTATGGCGTATAGCGGATAGTTTTTCTATGCGCTAACCGCTAACCGCTAACCGCTAATAAATGAGTTTACGATTCAAAAAAGTCCTAATTACTGCCGGCCCGACATGGGTGCCTATTGACAGCGTAAGAGTAATCAGCAATACGGCAAGCGGGGCGACCGGAATATTGCTGGCGCAAAGTTTTTCGCGCCTGGGGGCAAAAGTTACTTTGGTTTTGGGGCCTGTTGGAGAAGTCAAGCTGGCTGAATCAATAAAAGTAATACGTTTTAAATTTTTCAAAGAACTTAAAGATATCCTGGTTTTCGAATTAAGGCGGACAAAATACGATACGCTAATCCATTCGGCGGCGGTTTCCGACTATCAGCCGGCGAGGCCGTATAATAAAAAAATAAAATCCGGTATTAAAAATTTAAAATTAGAATTAATGCCGACGGAAAAATTGATAGATTTAATCAAAAAAATTGACAGGAATATATTTTTGGTCGGATTTAAATTCGAGCCGCGGGCAGGCCAAAGGGCGCTTATGCGGTCGGCAAAAAATCTTATTCAGCGCGCCTCCTGCGGCCTGGTGGTGGCAAATACGCTGCGTAACAACAAATACAGCGCCTTTGTAGCCGGCCCGCTTAAAAAATACATCCCGGTTTCTACTAAAAAAAACCTGGTTAAAATGTTGTGTGCTTTGATAGATAGGAGAGAGCGATGCCTGATTTAAATTTACCCGCGAATGTTAAAAAGGACCTGGATAATTTTAGCAAGGGCCTAAAGGATGTTTACGGCCCGGATCTGGTGTCTCTGATTGTTTACGGGAGCGCTGCCAGCGGGGAATTTATCGATAAGCGTTCAAATATCAATCTGTTGGTTTTGCTAAAAGACGCGGGTTTGCCGAATTTGAAAAAATCAGCGAAGATAATCCGCAAATCCGGGCTGATTAAGGCGATTTTTTTAACCCCGGATTACATTAAAGCCTCAAGCGACGTTTTTCCGGTAGAGTTTCTGGATATGCGGGAAAACTATACGTTGGTTTTCGGAGAAGACCTTTTAAAGGAACTCAATATTGATTTGCGCAATTTAAGGTTTCAGTGCGAGCAGGAAATAAAATCAAAAATCATTACTCTTAAGCAGGCTTATTTAGGCCTCTCGCAAAGTAAGAGCGCTTTGGAAGAATTATTATTCAAGTCTTTTAACTCATCGCTGCATATCCTAAGAAATGTTTTGCGTCTAAAGGGTAAGGTACCGCCTTACAATAAGCAGGAAATAATAAACGCGCTGGCGCAAGATTACGGCATCAGCCTTTCGCTATGGCAGGAGATATTGTCCGCAAAAAACAAGCGGATAAAATTAACAAGCGGCAAACTTGAAGATTTATTCTTTGGTTTTGTGAAAGATTTAGAGCGCGCGGCAGAAATAGTAGACAAGGCTTAATTGATGCGCATACGTTTATTATTAATCGCGTTGTTATTTCCCGTTGTGCTCTCCGCGCAGGATATTCCCCAGTCCAAGGGCTGGGTGAATGATTTCGCCGGTGTCGTCTCAAGCGATTATGAGGCTAAAATATCCGCGCTGATTCAGGATTTAGAAACGAAGACTTCAGCAGAGATCGCGGTGGCTGCGGTTGATTCCATCTCGCCTTACGGCGAGAAGGAATACGCGCGCCTGCTCTTTGATAATTGGCGTCCCGGGAAAAAAGGCAAGGATAACGGGGTGCTGGTGCTTTTAGCGGTAAAAGAAAGGCGCTGGCGCATCGAAACCGGATACGGCGTGGAAGGGATCTTGCCGGATACGCGCTGCGGGGCGATCGGCCGGGATTACATGGTTCCTTATTTTAAGGATGGCAAGTATTCCGAGGGGCTTTATAGCGGGGTGTTTCAGATAGCCAAAGTAATCGCTGAAGACGCCCGTGTGGAAATAGGCGGGGTTAACGCGGGCCCTCTTCCGGCGCCCGCACAGAGGCCGCCTCTGTTTATGTATTTCTTTGCCTACTGTTTCTTTTTTACCTGGAATCTGCCCTGGCCTATTTTTATCGGCCTTCCCTTTACCCTTTTATTTGCTTTTGTTTTTTTTCAAAGCGCGCCTGTACTTGGAGTTTTGGTAATATTGGGCTATATTTCGGCATTAATCGCCAGGTATAGATATTGGAGTAAGCTCCCGGCTTATAAGCGCGGTTCCTTTTCGCGTGCTATGTGGCTGGGAAGCGCAGGATACGGCAGGAGCTCCTGGGGAGGCGGTGGATTCAGTGGAGGCGGATTCGGCGGAGGAGGTTTCGGAGGCGGCGGGGGAGGCGGTGGTGGTGCCGGCGGAGGATTCTAACCCAAATGATTAAAAAAAATATTTTTTTATTTCTGGTATTTTGTTGCGGCATTAATATTACGGCTTTTGCGCAGGAATCTATCCCGCAGGAAAGGCCGCAGCAGGATACATACTGTTATGATTTTACGCAGACTGTGCCGGTTAAAGTTGTTGATGAAGTAAACAGAGAAGGCGCGGGATTAAAGAATGCCTTTGATATCGATTTTGTGATTGTGGTAATACCGTCTCTGTCCGGAAGAGAAGTCGGGGAATATACGGCAGATTTATTCTCAAAATGGCAGGTAGGTAAAAATACGCAGGGCAAGAAGGGTATTCTTATCTTAATTGCAAAACAAGAACAGCGGATAAAGATAGAGATAGGTTACGATTTGGAAGAAGTTTATACCGATATGTATGCAGGGCAGGCCGAGCGGGAAATACTGGCGCAATTCTTAGAGCAGGCAGACTGGGAAAGGGGTTTTTTGGCGACAATAGAAAACTTTGTGGAAAGGACCTACCGCATGTATAAAAAAGGCGTTGATGTGCGCCAGGTCAATTCTGACGGCAAAGAGGAGTATTATTCTGGCGGCGCAGGGGCTAAAACGGTATTTGATTTTGGCTCGGCTCTAAAAAAACCCTTGCCGCAGGCGCCGGAAAAATTGAGAGATTATTTTGGCGCCCAAGCCGTGCCGCAGCTAGCATTTGAGCGTTATATGGAATTTAACGCGCGCGATATGAATGATTATACGCTGGATTTATTCTCGGATTTATCCAAGGAATTTTTCAGCCATTGGCGCACCAGTTCCGGCCAGCGCCGCGCCGAGGCAGAGGCAAGCAGCGGTAAAACCTATATAACAAAAATAAAAGGGCATTATGCGGTGTTAATGGCGCCGCCGGAAACAAGCGTTAACGATTTTATAACTCAATGCCCGTATTTTTTTATTAAGACAGAAAAGGGATGGCAAATTGATATTAATACGATGGCTCGTTCGTTGATAATGGGCGGGCCAAGCTGGCATTTTTTGAGTACGACGCATCCCTACATGTTTGCTTTCGAGAATTACCTTATAAAGACGAACCGTTATTACCCGTTTGATGGCCAGAAGGCATTTTTGGGGCTTACTTATTCGCTTTGGGATGATGGCAGCAGAGGTTTTAAGATATATCCGGAATATGATAGCCCGGCAAAAGAAGCCGGAATTTCCGAAGGAGATATGCTGGTTTCGATCGGCGGGGTAGAAATAAAACAGGCGTATCAGGATTGGGAGATGATGAAAGCTTATAATCCTGGTGACGTCTTAGATGTTGTGGTGCTGCGCGGTGACGAGAAAAAGACAATCAAGGCCAAATTGTCGGAGCCAAAATCATGGATAAACGAATTTCCCTATGTAAAGGAAGAGGGGGATCCATGGACGGGGTTCTATTTTGGCTACTCCGAACCGTATGAGCGCGATATAGAAGATGTTCAGCTTTCTGTTTTAGATGTGGCGGAAGGCAGCCCGGCGGAAAAAGCGGGCTTTAAGGCCGGAGATTTGATATATTATGTCCCCGGTTCTGAAGGCCGGCATGTCGGTTTTTCTGATTATAAAAATTTATTAAAGAAGGTAAAACCGGGTGATAAAGTTAAGCTGAAATTATTGCGTAATCTAGAGGATAGATTAGAGCTTGAGCTTGAGTTCGGAAGCTATTCAATAGGTAAGGAAGGTTTTTAAAAGGGGAGGGAGCATGAAAGGTTTTTTGATTGGCGCAGGTGTAATTGTTTTGATTTTAGCTTTTGTTTTTATGGGGGGAATCGGCATCTATAATGGAATCGTCTCCAAGCATGAAAATATCACCGCCAAATGGGCGCAGGTGGAAAACCAATTACAGAGGCGCGCTGATTTGATCCCGAATCTGGTAAATACGGTTAAGGGCTATGCCGCGCATGAAAAAACTGTGCTTGAAAATATTACCAATGCCCGTTCACAGTGGGGGCAGGCCAAGACGCTTAATGAAAAAGTGGCCGCGGCAGGGGCGATGGATTCCGCCTTGGCACGCCTTCTTTTGGTCGTGGAAAATTACCCGGATCTAAAGGCAAATCAGACATTTTTGGCATTGATGGATGAATTATCGGGAACGGAAAACCGCGTTGCCGTTGAGCGTATGCGTTATAATGAGAGTGTCAGGGATTATAATGTTACTGTACGGGTTTTTCCGGCTAATATTATAGCGGGGATGTTCGGATATCATCCGGCAACAGAATATTTTAAAGCAAAAGATGGGGCGGAGGCTGCTCCGGAAGTGAACTTTTAAAAAACTATGAAATATATTGTATTAATTCCAGACGGGATGAGCGATTATCCCATAGAAGATTTAGATAACCGGACGCCGCTTGAGGCGGCGAAGACGCCGAACATGGATTTTGTGGTTAAGGAAGGCATCTTGGGGCAGGTACAGACGGTCCCGAAGAAACTTTCTCCCGCCTCCGACGTTGCCAACTTGTCTATTCTGGGTTATGACCCGAAAAAATATTATACCGGCAGAGGGCCGCTTGAGGCGGCTAATCTCGGTATCGAGCTAGGCGAGAGAGACGTGGCTTTCCGCTGCAATTTGATTACTACGGAAGAAGAGGCCATTTCTGACTATAGCGCGGGGCATATATCCACTAAAGAAGCGGCAGTAATTATTAACTTTCTTAATGAAAAACTGGGAAGCGAAAATATAATATTTTATCCGGGTATAAGTTACCGCCATTTAATGGTGGTAAAGAACGGGCTTGATTTTGGCTTAGACAAGCTATCCTGCGTTGCGCCTCATGACGTTATCGGAGAAAAAGTGTTAAAAAATCTCCCTAAAGGCGACGGCGCGGAAAAAATAATTGGGTTAATGCAGTCTTCACGCGAACTGCTCGCCGCGCATGAAATAAATAACGTGCGTATAGATTTGAAGGAAAATCCCGCCAGCATGATTTGGCTCTGGGGCCAGGGTACTAAGCCCAGCATGCCTAAGTTCAGCGAAAAATTCGGAATAGACGGCTCTGTTATATCAGCAGTAGATTTGATTAAAGGGATAGGCAGAATTATAGGGCTGAATGTGATTGATGTGCCGGGGGCAACCGGATATTACGACACCGATTATCTGGCGAAGGCGAAATACGGCCTGAATTCGCTTGATAAGAATGATTTTGTCTATATTCATGTCGAAGCGCCCGATGAGGCAGGGCATAACGGAGATCTGCGCGAGAAAATTTCCGCTATTGAGCGCTTTGATCAGCTGGTGGTAGGGGCGGTATTGGATGTTTTTAAAAACAAGAAGGATTTCCGCCTGCTTATTTTGCCGGATCATGCCACGCCGCTTTCTAAGAGGACGCATACAACCGATAAAGTATGTTTTACCATATACGGAGAAGGCATTGTCTCTAACGGCTTTTCCTGTTTCAGCGAGCAGGAAGCGGCCAAGAGTAACTTGTCCATAGAGGAAGGGCACAAGTTAATGGAGTATTTTATAGAACATTTCCCTATATAGGATGAATTCATTAGTTATTTTAGCTATAGCGCTGGTGTTCTTTGTTTTTGGTTATAAGGTATACGCTCAAAAGATAGAGCGGTTATTTGAGCTTAACCCAAAGCGTGCTACTCCCGCGCTGAGTAAATTTGACAGCGTTGATTATGTGCCGGCAAAGAACTGGTTTGTTTTATTCGGCCATCATTTTGCCTCGATTGCCGGCGCGGGCCCGATAATCGGCCCGATCATGGCCGCGTTTTTGTGGGGTTGGCTGCCGGCGCTTTTATGGATTATATTCGGCACGGTTTTTATCGGCGCGGTACATGATTTCGGCGCGCTTTTGGTTTCTGTGCGCAGTGAAGGAAAATCTATCTCGGAGGTATCCGAGGCGGCGATATCCAAAAAGGCCCGGATAATTTTTTCCATATTTGTATGGCTGGCGCTTATTTTAGTTATCGCGGTATTTTTAAATTTATGCGCCAAAACTTTTGTCACTGAACCAAGGATAGTTTTACCTTCGCTTGGGCTTATACCTGTGGCGCTGCTAACTGGATTTTTGCTTTATAGGGTCAAGATGGGTATTGTGCCCTCAACTTTGATAGGTATTATTCTTCTGACTATTTTGATTTTTGCCGGAAGCAATTTTCCGCTTATGTTGGCGGGTAATGCCGCCAGGAACTGGTCTTTGATTTTGTTATTTTACTGTCTGATTGCCTCGGTTTTACCGGTGAATATATTGCTTCAGCCCAGGGATTATCTTTGCGGTTATCTTTTATTTTTTGGGTTAATTGTTGGTTTTGCGGGGTTATTTATCAGGCGGCCGGAAATAAGCATTCCCGCCTATATCAAGTGGAATAGCGCGAAGGGCCCTCTTTGGCCGTTTGTATTTATAATTGTCGCCTGCGGAGCAGTATCCGGTTTTCATGCCCTTATTGCCAGCGGGACGACTTCAAAGCAGCTCGCCAGCGAGCGCCAGGCGCGCAGGATAGGCTACGGAGCAATGGTTACGGAAGGGCTGGTGGCTGTTTTTGCCATACTTGCCGCCGGCAGCGGATTAAAAAATACTGATTTATTATCCGCGCTTAAGGACCCGATAAATTCTTTCGGCGCGGGATACGGAGTGCTTACTGATAATTTTCTTTTTGGTTTTGGTTCTTTTGTCGCCATAACGGTGCTGAATGCTTTTATACTTACAACGCTTGATACCGCGACGCGCATAGGGCGTTATATCACGCAGGAATTATTCAAAATAAAAAGCAGGTACCCGGCGACTTTGATTATTGTTTTCCTGAGCGGGGTTTTTGCCTTAAGCGGAAAATGGGATAAAATCTGGCCGGCCTTTGCTACCGCTAATCAGCTGACCGCGGCCCTTGCTTTAATGGTTATCTGCTGTTATCTTTTGCTTCATAAAAAAAGCGTAAAAATATTTATTGTCCCGGTTTTATTTATGTTTGTTACCACTTTTTTTGCTTTACTTTTTCAGATAAAGCAATACGCGGCGAAAGACAGCCGAAATTATATTTTACTTTCCGTTTCGCTGGTTTTGATTGTCTTAAGCGTGTTTATGGCCGTTGAGAGCGTAAAAGCGGTAAAGCGGCTGAAAAAAGGATAATTTTAATGAAAGAGCGTTTAATAGTCCAGAAATACGGCGGCTCATCCGTCGCCAATACCGACAGGATAAAGAAAGTTGCCGAGAGAATTTTAAAGTATAAAAGAAAGGGCAGGTCTTTGGTTGTGGTTGTTTCCGCCCTTGGCGATACGACAGACGAGTTGATAGAACTTTCTTCGCAGATTACAAAATATCCCTCAGAGAGAGAAATGGATATGCTGCTTTCGACCGGCGAGCAGGTTTCAAGCGCGCTTCTGGCTATGGCATTGCATAAATTGGGCATTAAGGCGATTTCTTTTACCGGGGCCCAGGTGGGCATTATTACTGATTCGGCTCATACTCGGGCGCGCATACTGGATATCGGCGCGGAAAGAATAAAAGAGGAGCTCAAAAAAGGGAAAGTTGTGATCGTTGCCGGCTTTCAGGGGATGACCGAGAAAAAAGAAATCACCACGCTCGGCCGCGGCGGCTCAGACCTGACGGCCGTTGCCCTGGCAAAAGCCTTGGATGCCGATGAATGTGAAATATTTACCGATGTGGCCGGGATTTATACTACTGACCCGCGTATTGAGCCGCAGGCGTCTAAACTGGAGCGCATAACTTATGATGAGATGCTGGAGATGGCTTCTCTGGGGGCACAGGTTATGCAGTCGCGCTCCATAGAATTGGCAAAAAAATTCAATATACCGCTTATTGTGCGGTCAAGTTTTTTGTATAAAAGAGGGACGATGATATATAACCCGCGTAAAAACAGCAAGGAGGCAAAATTTATGGAAGGCGCTTTAGTCAGCGGAATAACGCTTAGTAAAAACGAGGCAAAGCTTACTCTTTGCGATGTACGTGATAAGCCGGGCATCGCGGCACAGATTTTTAAAAAATTATCGCAGGAAGACATCAATGTGGATATGATTGTTCAGAATATTTCCCGCACCAAGCGTACCGATATTTCTTTTACGGTACCTAAAAGCAGTTTGCGCAAAGCTGTGAGGATCGCGCGCAATAGCTCGAAAACCATCGGGGCGGGCGATGTAGCCGTCGATGACGATGTGGCGCGCGTATCCATCGTGGGAGTGGGCATGAAGGCGCATTCCGGGGTGGCGGCGAAAATGTTTGAAGCGCTGGCTGAAAACAATATAAACATAGAAATGATTTCCACCAGCGAAATAAGCGTCTCCTGCCTGATAAAGAAAAATTTGGGCGAGCGGGCAGTACGTTCGCTGCATAGCAAATTTAACCTAGGGCATATAAAGAGGTCAAAATGAAAGAAGTTAACCCTGTTAGGCTGGTAAAATTATATGATACGACATTAAGAGACGGCGCTCAGTCGGAGGGTATATCTTATTCTCTGGATGATAAAATTTTAATCGCTCACAAGCTGGATGAGCTCGGCGTGCATTTTATTGAAGGCGGTTGGCCTTCAAACGTAAAGGACGAGGCATTCTTTAAAAGGATAAAAAAGAAGCCGCTGCGGAGCGCTGAATTGACCGCGTTTGCGGCGACGCGGCGCGCCGAAGTAGGCGCCGAGAATGACAAGAGTTTAAAAAATGTTTTAGGCGCTGATACAAAATTTGTGACTATATTCGGAAAAACCTGGGATATGCACGTAAAAGAAGTGCTTAAGGTTTCTTTGGATGAAAACTTGAAGATGATATACGATACTGTTTATTTCTTAAGGAAAAAAGGCAGGGAAGTCATTTATGACGCCGAACATTTTTTTGACGCCTATCGCGCAAATCCAAATTATGCCCTTAAGACCATACTTACCGCCCAGGATGCCGGTTGTTACAATATTACATTCTGCGATACCAACGGCGGGGCCGTAACTTCGGAATTAATCAGGATTATCTCTGAGGTTAAGAATAAAATATCGGCGCCTTTCGGCATACATACGCATAACGATATCGGGTTGGCAGTAGCCAATTCTATCCTGGCGATTGAAGCGGGGGCAAGCCTTGTACAGGGGACTTTTAACGGTTATGGGGAAAGATGCGGCAATGCCAATCTGACTACGATAGTTGGGATTCTTAAAACAAAAATGTTTATAGATTGTATTCCCGATGCCAAGCTTAAGAATCTTACATCGGTATCGCATTTTATCAGCGAAGTAAGTAATTTAAAATTAGAGCCGAACCAGCCGTTTGTGGGGAAATCCGCTTTTGCCCATAAGGGCGGCGTACATATAAATGCCATAATGAAGAACCCCGCCAGCTATGAGCACATTGACCCGAAAGTGGTCGGCAACCACCGCCGGCTTCTGGTCTCTGAGCTTGCCGGAAAAACGCCTATTCTTCTGAAAGCGCGTGAGCTGGAGCTTGAGCTGGATAAGAAATCTCCCAAAGCAAGGAAGGTTTTATCTTTATTGCAAAAATTAGAGCATGAAGGTTATCAGTTTGAAGCGGCAGAGGCGTCTTTTGAAATTTTGATAAAAAAAGCGCTGAAGAAATACAAAAACTTTTTTGAACTGGAAAGTTTCCGCGTGATAATCGAAAAAAGGAAAACAGGCAAAATCGTATCGGAGGCAACCGTAAAAGTAAGAGTGAACAATATAGAAGAGCACACCAGCGCCGAAGGAGACGGCCCGGTCAACGCCCTGGATAACGCCTTAAGAAAGGCGCTGCGCGATTTTTATCCGGCGCTCTCCAAGATGCACTTATCAGATTTTAAGGTGCGCGTTTTGGATGAAAAAGCCGGCACTGCCGCAAAGGTGCGCGTGTTGATAGAGTCTAAAGATGAAAAAGACATCTGGGGAACGGTAGGCGTGTCGGAAAATATAATTGAGGCAAGCTGGCAGGCGCTGGTGGACAGCGTGGAGTATAAGCTGTTGAAGGATAAAAAAGATATTCATTATTTAAAGAAGGCTGAAGGTGAAAAGTAAATTGAGAGGGTTTGATTATTATTTAGATAGAAGGCGGCTAAAGGAATATAAGGCAATGCCGATAGAAAAACGCCTTACCTGGCTATATCAGGCGAACGTTTTTAGAAAATCATACCCTAAAGAAATTATAGAATTACAGGATAAATTCCGCGAAGGTAAAATTTAACCGTCCAGCCGCAGACAAAGCAAAAGGTTAATAAAAAATGAATCAAATGCCTCCCCGTTATAATCCGAAAGAAACGGAAGACAAATGGTATAAATTTTGGCATGATAATAATTATTTTTCCGCAAAAATAAATACCGCGAAAAAACCGTTTTCCATAGTTATCCCACCCCCTAATATTACGGGAATACTTCACATGGGCCATGCCTTGAATAATACCATACAGGATATACTCTTGCGTTATAAGCGTATGCAGTGCTATGAGCCTCTCTGGATGCCGGGGACGGACCATGCCGGTATCGCTACTCAAAATGTGGTGGAAAGAAAACTGGCAAAAGAGGGGATAAAAAGGCAGGATCTGGGCCGGGACAAGTTTTTAGAAGAAGTTTGGAAATGGCGGGATGAATACGGCTCGACCATTATAAATCAGCTTAAAAAGCTTGGCTCATCATGCGATTGGCAGAGGATGCGCTTTACGATGGATGAGGAATATTCGGAGGCGGTTAAAGAAGTGTTTGTGGCTTTATGGGATAAGGGCCTGATATATCAGGGGAATAGAATCATTAACTGGTGTCCAAGATGCCAGACCGCGCTTTCGGATGAAGAGGCGCCGTATAAGGATTTAGAGGGGCAACTTTATTATATCAGGTATCCTTTGAAGGAAATCAAAAATCAAAAATCAAAAATTAAAAATAAAGAAAAAAACCATATTGTTGTTGCGACGACAAGGCCGGAGACGATGCTTGGAGATACGGCGGTTGCGGTAAATCCGAAAGACAAACGTTATAAGCAGTTAATCGGCGAGAGCGTAATTTTGCCGTTAATGGAGCGGGAGATTAAAATAATCGCGGACAGCTTCGTGGATCCTAAATTCGGAACAGGCGCGGTTAAGGTAACGCCGGCGCATGACCCGAATGACTATGAGATTGGGCTTAGGCATAATCTTGATGTAGTTAACATCATGGATGAAGGCGGAGTATTGAATATTAATGCCGGCGATTATCAGGGGATGGACAGGTTTGAGGCAAGAGAGGCGATAATAAATGATTTAACAGAGCGCAAGCTTATTGAAAAGATAGAGCCGCATGCGCATTCTGTGGGGCATTGTTACCGCTGTTCAACGGTGATCGAGCCGTATTTGTCCAAGCAGTGGTTTGTGAACATGAAGCCGCTGGCAAAGCCGGCGATCGAGGCGGTAAAAAAAGGCGAGATTAAATTTTATCCTAAGCGCTGGACAAAGATATACCTGAATTGGATGGAGAATATCCGCGATTGGTGCATATCACGGCAGATTTGGTGGGGGCACCGCATCCCGGTCTATTATTGTAGAAATTGTCAGGCAGGGATGAAATACCAAATCCCAAATTACAAATTACAAATAAATTCAAATGACAAAATCCAAAATTCAAGACAAAAAAATGGCATAATAGTCGCCAAGGCAAGGCCTGAGAAATGTCCTGATTGCGCCTCGACCGACATCTATCAGGATGAGGATGTTTTGGATACGTGGTTTTCTTCCTGGCTCTGGCCGTTTGCGACATTCAGAGATAAGGCCGAACTAAATTATTTTTATCCGACCAGCGTGTTGGTTACGGCACAGGAGATAATTTTTTTCTGGGTGGCGCGGATGATTATGGCGGGTTTTGAGTTTATGGGTAAGAAACCGTTTAGCGATGTTTATATACACGGGACTGTACGCGACGATACGGGTAAGAAAATGTCGAAATCCCTCGGCAATATAATCGACCCGCTGGAAATAATAAACGAATTCGGATCCGACGCGCTGCGCTTTAGCATTATCTCTCTAACCAGCGTCGGGCAGGACATATACCTGTCTAAGAATAAGTTTGAATACGGAAGGAATTTTGCTAATAAAGTCTGGAATGCCTCCCGCTATATTATAATGAATTTAAAGCCGGAAGAGCTAAGCGTTGATTTATGTATTTATGGTAAATCAATTTCCGGATTGGCCGAAAAGTGGATATTGAGCAGGTTTTATGAAACGCTGGCGAAGATAGAGAAGGCGCTGGATAATTATAAGATAAATGAAGCGGCAAAAACAATATATGAATTTTTCTGGAATAATTTCTGCGATTGGTATATTGAATTTTCCAAGCTCACAATAGCTAATAATGAAACCCAGGTTGTTTTGTATAAGGTTCTGGAGAAAACGCTCAGGATTATGCACCCGTTCTTGCCGCATTTAACCGAGGAGATTTGGAGCAATCTCCCTGGCGCCGGCGGTTCAATAATGATTAAACCCTGGCCGCATATGCAGAAGAATTTTATATCCAAAGCAATAGATTCACAGATGCGCATAATCATAGATTTGATTAGTTCGCTGAGAAATGCGCGTTCGGAATGGCACGTGCCCGATAATAGCCGGATAGACTGCATTTTGAAAATAAAAGATAAAAGCGCCAGAAAGACTTTAGAAGAAAATCAGCTTTATATAAAAAAGCTAGCAGGAGTAGCTAATATAAAGTTTAGCGATGATTTAAAAGACGCCTCGGGATGCGTATCCGGCGTAATAGAAAAGGTTGATTTTTATATTCCTTTAGGCGATGTAGTTGACCTGGAAAAAGAAAAAGCGCGTCTCAATAAACAGCTTGAGGCGAGTAAGCAGCAGCTCAAAGGCCTGTCTGCGAGGCTGAAAAATAAGGAGTTTCTTGCGAAGGCGCCGCGTGATGTGGTAGAGAAGGAAAAGCAGAGGGCCCAACAATTAAATTTATTGATTAAGCGTATTAAAATAAATCTATCGCAGGTTTCCAGTTAGGCGGAGCTAATTCGGAGGCGGATATGAACAATAAAGATGTTTTGAATATCATAAAGACGGCGCTAAAAGAAGATAACGTCACCCATGATATTACGACATTTTCCCTGATTTCCGAAAAATTAAAAATACCGGCAAAAATTATCCTTAAAGAAGACGCGGTAATTTGCGGGATGGGTATAGCTGAAAGAGCGTTTAAACTATTGGATAAAGATATAAAATTTAAGCCTCTTTTAAAAGACGGCCAAAAAGCCGGGAAAGGTGCCTGTATCGCTAAAATTAAAGGCAATGCGTCTGCCATATTGCGCGCTGAACGCACGGCCCTCAATTTCTTGGGCAGGATGTGCGGCATAGCGACTCTAACAAGTGAATTCGTAAGGCGGATAAAGCCATACAAGGTAAAGATTATTGATACGCGTAAAACTACACCGAACCTGCGCCTGTTGGAGAAATATGCCGTTAGATGCGGCGGAGGGTTCAATCACCGTTTTGATTTGAGCGGGCAGGCGCTCATTAAAGATAATCATCTGGCTATTTTGCGCTGCCCCATTTTGTCTTTCAGCAATATAGTGGCTGACGTAAGGAGGTCGGCACCCGGTAAAAAAGTTGAAATAGAGGTAAATAATCTAAAGCAGTTTAAAGACGCGCTTCTTGCTGAGCCGGATATAATTATGCTGGATAACTTTCGCCCCGCTCAAGTCAAGAAAGCTGTAAAAATAAGGGGTAAAAGAACTAAGCCGTTAATTGAGGCTTCCGGAGGCATTACGTTGAAAAACATTAAAAAAATTGCCGCATGTTTTCCGGATATGATTTCCATAGGCGCGCTTACCCATTCCGCAAAATCAATAGATGTTTCCCTGGAAATATAAGAAAAGGGGACGCTATGTTTAAGCTCAAAAGTCCCTATAAGCCTTGCGGAGACCAGCCGCAGGCGATTAAAAAGCTTAGTGATAATATTGGAAAAGGCGTAAAGGATCAGGTGCTTTTGGGGGTTACTGGTTCAGGCAAGACTTTTACCCTTGCCAATGTTATCGCAAAAATTAACAAGCCAACTTTAGTGATCTCGCATAATAAGACTCTGGC
>PCWA01000024.1:6309-7779 GCA_002796125.1 Candidatus Ghiorseimicrobium undicola | reverse complement strand
CTAAATACTCTTTATTATTATCAAGGCCTATAAAAAATCGACCAAGTTTATAAGCGGCGACACCAGTTGTGGATGATCCGGTAAATGGATCAAGAACGATATCATGCTGCTTTGTCGAAGCTAAGATTATTCTTTCTAAAAGCGCAACCGGTTTTTGCGTGGGGTGTTTGCCATATATTTTTTCCAATGGCTTAGGAGCTGTAATGGACCATAACGATTGCATTTGTTTATTGTTGTTCATTTTTCGCATTAACGGGTAATTAAAATAATGCCTGCTATCTTTATTTTTTGCAGCCCAAAGAACAGTCTCAGTCGCATGGGTAAAATAACGGCACGACAAATTAGGCGGAGGATTTATTTTGTACCATGCTATATCATTAAGGATCTTAAATCCAAGTTGTTGCATCGCAAACCCAAGAGAATAAATAACGTGTGAGGTTCCGCTTACCCAGATAGTGCCATCTTTTGTTAGAATATTTTGGCATCTTTTAAGCCATTCCGTATTAAATTTATGAGTTTCTTCGATACCCTTCGATTTATCCCAGTCCCCTTTATTAACTGAGACCCTTTTGCCTGCGTGGCAAGACATGCCCCCGTTTGATAGAAAATAAGGAGGATCTGCAAAGATCATATTAATGGATTCCGTCGGAATGGAATCCATAATATTTAAGCAGTCATCCTTAAAAAGAGTACAAGTACCATCCCTATTTGTATAGAATGGCTCTTGTCCTATTTTTGATATTATATGTTTATAAGAATGTCCCATTGTTAACTCGTTTGCCTGTATAGGCGTAATAATTAGACTTGTGTTATTACCATTCATATTTTACCTTCTTTCTTTTAGATATTCAACCTTTTTAGTTATGCATCATTATTCATTCCACCATTCACATTCCTGCAGGGCTAATTCCGCGAATATCACTAACTCCATATCCGGATTTTTATTATATGCCTTCAGGATATTCAGGGCTTCTTTTGAAACATGGTGCGCCAAAGTTATAAGGATCATCTCCTTCGTTTTAATGGTTACGGACTCATCCATAAGGAGCCCGCCAAACTCTATTATTATCGTTTTTGGAATAGATTCGTAATCCGCAGGTAAAAGAGAATGGCCTCCGATGTATTGGTTAGGCTCTTTTAGACCTCCTGAATCTACATATCCGGATACCTGCTTGATCCTGCCTTTTTCATAGGACTTCTCCATAAATAGCCAAAATTCCCTTTCTGTCATGTTATTGCCCTCCCTACTATATAAGACGCTTAAAATGGCGATTTTGTTTTAAAAATTTTAAAATAATTCACTTCCGTCGCCTTTTGCCTTTTTGTTCTTTGGGACAGTTCAGGTGGTGGCCCTTCGACAGGCTTCCCTCGGCTTCGCTCGGGACAGGCAGGGTAGGCTCGGCATGCCCCGACGTGCAAGGAGTTTTTTAGGATAATAGTCCGCCTGACCGATATGGACTACATCAGTCG
>PCWA01000024.1:0-6264 GCA_002796125.1 Candidatus Ghiorseimicrobium undicola | reverse complement strand
ATTTACGCTAAACCACGTGAGCCAAGGACGCACCCAGACGGCGGCGCCCGAGCCCGCCGCCGTCTGGGTGCCGAGCCACATCAGAGATCCTTTTTCTTGCAACCATGGATTGTATTCGGCAAAATTATAGGAATAGTTCGTTCTAAATCCGTATGGGAGGAAAAAAGTCGAAGGCGACCAATGGCGACAAAAAAAATCGTTCTTTCCACGGACAATAAGGAATTCAAGGATATAGTGTTGGAAAACGTGTCCGGAGACGATTTTCATGTGGTTGCCGAATTTATAGCTGTGCCATGAAAATACCAAGCTTAAATTTCCAGAAATTCCTACCCGGTTTCTCCTTACCCATAGTTTTGTAATAAAATCAAACAAACGCTTGACATATATTCTTACATATGCTATACTTTAGGCGACCTTGAAAGGAGGTGTTAAAGATGGATATCTTCTATAAAAAACTATCACAGAAGATTAAAATGATTAGGGAACGATTGGGTTTTTCACAAGAGACCCTTGCTGAAAAACTTGGCATCAGCAGAGTAGCTATATCTCAAATAGAAAATGGAGACCGAAAAATCAGCGCTGAGGAAATCGCCAATATATCCAAAGTCTTCCATATAACTACAGATATCCTTCTTGACTTGAGTAAGGATATAGAAGTAGTGCTTGAGAAGACCGAGGATAAGAAACCACAGGAAAAACCCGGCATAAGGATAAGCGTCCCGCAGAAGAATCTTGATAAATTCAAAGAGATTTTGATCTATGTTTTAAGCAAAGTCGGTTCGAAGCCAAACGTAGGAGAGTCGGTTTTGTATAAGCTCCTTTATTTCATTGATTTTAACTACTATGAAAAATATGAGGAGCAGTTAATCGGAGCCACATATATTAAAAATCATTATGGCCCGACTCCGATTGAATTTGTCAAGATCGTTGAAGATATGGAAGGAAAAGACCTGAAAAAAGTTCAGGATAGCTACTTCCAGTATCCACAAACTAAATATCTGCCTCTAAGACCTCCGGATATGAGTAAAATTAATATTACAGGGAATGAACAAAAACTTATTGATGATGTTATCAATACGCTTTCGGATATGAATGCCAAGCAGATAAGTGATTATTCTCATAATGATGTGCCCTGGCAGACAACAGAAGATGGCGAAGCCATAGATTATGAATCCGTATTCTATCGCACCCCGCCCTATTCAGTGAGGGATTACAGTGACGACGATATTCAATGACATACGTAAACTCGCTGAATTCGAGAAGGATTTTAAAAAACTCGCCAAAAAGTTCCTAACACTTGAAGATGATCTGAATGCTTTTATCTCTAATCAGTTAAATCTTACACACAAGAAAAATATCGATAATAAAGGCGTAGTCCGGATATCCGACCTCGGAATCGAGCATCCGAAAATATATAAAGCCCGAAAATTCGCCTGCAAGGCCTTAAAAGGTAAAGGTGCCGCAAGTGGCATCCGGGTTATATACGCATACTATGAGCAGGATGATACTATCGAATTCGTAGAGGTTTATTATAAAGGCGTTAAGGAAAGCGAGGACAGGGAAAGAATAATGAGGCATTACGGTAAAAGAGGAGGAACACAATGAAGCGATCCAGAAAAAGCCAAACTAAGCATGATACAAAAGTTATTTCAATAGCCAGAAAGCTTGAAAGGCAGGGGTTTGAGGTCAAAGCCGATGTTCGGGGTTATGAACAGCCCGATATCATTCGTGGATTCTGGCCTAATGTTGTTGGGACAAAAGGGCGTCAGAGAAAAATTCACGAGGTTGAGACCAAAGATTCCCAAGGCTTTAGGATGTCTCTTATTTTTTGTACCCCACTGAAAGCAGTAATCAAAAAATATATGTGCATAGAGCCAAAATGTGCATAGAAACCAGCCTTTAAATTCCCCTATATTCTCTTGTTTTATTCTGTTCCAATGTGCATAACAGATGTGCATAGGAATCCCCATAGCTAAGGCTTTCATTAAACAGCCGACGTAGTACTGTTATAACCTACGACTTTGCAGATGGATATACTAATTGGTATTATTGCCCTTTCTTGGCTTTGTTGAGGCCGAAGTAGAAGAGGACGTCGTAAAAAGTTCGGTGGGAGTTTTTGCACGGGGAGGGGTAACTCTCAGTGATCATATTCAGATATTCGCGCTAAGAAAAACCCCCACTAAGTTCTTGACACAGACGAAAAAGCAGTTAGTGTAAGATTTAGTGGGGTAGTTTAAGAAGGAAAAAGGATAGTAGCAGCCTTTCTCTCTTTGTGAATAGTGTGGATATGTGGATAAAGGACTTGAATATGATAATAAAAACGTGTAGAGTTGCCTCTGTGAGTAAAAACGTTGGGTTAACCCCCAACCAAGGAGGCAGAGCTCTACACTATGGATACGATAGCAATCACATTCCCCCAGGTCAAGATAAATTTACCGGTAGAAGGGCTCAAGTTCAATACGCTTGAGCAGGCGGTCTTTGATATAACCCAGCGAATGGGACGGGAAGTCCTGGAGAATACGCTCACAGACATAGACAAGCATTTGCAGGATACCCGTCCAAGAGGCGCCCTCATCAACACTGGCAAACGCGCCAAATACTTCTTAACCCGCTTAGGCGATATACGCTATACGCGAACCAGGTATATTGATACAGCGACTAAAAAGGCCCGCTATCTTCTGGAAGAACATCTTGGCATAAAGAAGAACCAGCGTATAAGCTTAATAAGAGCCAAGATAGAGATGTTTATAGCCTCTATCTCAACTTACAGGGGCACACAGAAGGACGTTGAACTCTTGACCGGCTACAGACGGTCTCATGAGGCCATAAGGCAGTCTGTGATAAAAGAGGCCCAGGGAATAATCGCCTATGAGCAACAGATGATAAATAAAGCGATGCGGCTGGAAGATAAAGAAGAATATCCCCCTTCAAGCGATATAGCATACATGGAGGCCGATTCGTCCTTTATAAGACTTCAGAGGCGGCACAAGCGAAAATCAAGGACTTACCGGGTAAAGATAAAACGCCGCCGCAGGAAATGCATAGAGGTCAAATTAGGTATAGGCTATACAGATAAAGTCAAGCGCTACAATACCGGCAGGGGCGCGTCCTTGAAGCTTAAGGATAAATTTACCTACGCGGCTATTGAAAACGGACCAACCTTTATGGAAAATTTAAGCCTTATCGCCGAAAACAGGATCAAGCTCTCCAAAGCGAAAGCTATTATATTCGGCGGTGACGGAGGGGCGTATATATCGGCAGGAATAAAGGACTATTTTACAGGTGCCACATATATCTTGAGCAAGTTCCACTTAAAAAGGAACATAAAGAGAATCCTATTCCAAAGGCCGGATATGCAGCTTAAAATAAACAACCTTATCAAAAAAGACCAGATAGATAAAGCGCTCTCTACCATAAAAAGGATGCTTATCCGCTCAAAGGACAAAAAGAAGAAAAAATCGCTAAATGACCTATACGTGTATATAGATCAGAACCGCCAAGGCATAAACCCCGTAAGACGGATAGATGATAAGACGATAAGGGACCAGATAAAAGGCTCAGGAGCCATGGAATCAAACGTGGATAAGTTCATTGCCCATAGATTCAAGAACAGAGGCATGTCCTGGAGCCAAACAGGCGCCCTAAGCCTTCTTAAGATAAAACAAACCATCTCTAATAATGAATGGGACAACTGGTGGTCTAACCAACGGGACGAGAAGATAGAACTAATAGAGCCCATAAGACAGCTTAGCGCCCAGTACTTCATGAGGAAAGGCCGTAGTAACAGACCATCGCTTATAGAAGCGACAATACCGGCCCTCTCAGGCCGGGATCACAACGCGCGCTGGGTGAAAGCAATAAGGGAGCTTCAGAAAATAGATTATTATAAAGACTAGAAAAAAGACTAATGGTTTTATATGCCGATAAAAAGAACGTGGCTATAATGGACTCTAAACGAATATTTTTACACGTCATCAATGGGAAAATGAATAAAGTAGGCGGTTTAACCAAAAAAGCGTTATGGATGCCCGCTCCTTCGACTTCGCTCAGGACGGTTCCGCGGGCATAACAACGGACGTTGGGGGTAACTCTCAGTGATCATATTCAGATATTCGCGCTAAGAAAAACCCCCACTAAGTTCTTGACACAGACTACCTCCTTACAAAAATAGATTGTAATTCCAAAGTGTGTTATGATAGTATATTAGGATAATAAAAGGATGAGGCCGTATTACTTTAACCAGTAATAACTTATTTTTCACGGAATTACCGTGATCGTATTCAATGTAATTTAAAAAGGGAGGTTTGTATGAGTGGATTAAAGTTTCGCAAGACAGGTACCCTGGGCGTAATTGTGTTATTTTCGGCAGGGGCGCTTCTTCTTACAGGGTGCGATAAAATAAAACAGGGTTCAGCTATGCCCAAAAAGGACGTAGTGGCGCATGTAGGGGATGAGGTTATCACTCTGAAGGACGTTGATGAGAGGATCGCCAAGCTTCCTCCTTATTACCAAAATATTGTAAAGGACCGCAAGAAGGATTTAGTTGAGGATATGGCTTTGGAAATACTTCTTTATAAAGAGGCAAAAAAGAAGGGGTTACAGAATGACAAGGAAGTGAATGATATGCTGGAGGAGGCAAAAAAGAAGATTATGATCTCTAAGCTTATAAAGGATGAAGTTGATGACGGGGCCTCCGTATCCGATAAAGATGTAGAGGAATACTATAGCGCACATAAGGATGAATTTTCCCTGCCGGAAAGATGGAGAGCGTCCCACATACTTGTCAAAACCGAGGAAGAGGCAAAGGCCATACTGGATGAGCTTGCGGGCGGGGCTTCATTTGAGGAGTTGGCGAAAGAGAAGTCTCAGGATACCTCAGCTAAAAGGGGCGGCGATCTAGGTTATTTTACGAAAGGCCAGATGGTCCCTGAATTTGAAGAGGCCGTTTTTAAACTTGATGTCGGCCAGACAAGCGGGATAGTAAAGAGCCAATTTGGATATCACATAATTAAATTAACAGCTAAAATGCCGGCCCAGGAGCAGGACCTGAAGGATGTGTCCGAGCGTATAAAGAATGAGCTGCTGGCTAAGGAGAAACGAGCCGCTTTTGACAAGATGGTAGTGGATTTGAAGGCCAAGGGGAATATCAAGATTAATGAGTCTTTACTGGTTGAAGAACCGGCAGTGCCACAGCCAAGCGCGGAAGAAAAGGAGCCGAATCAGTAGATACATGAAAAAGATCTTTGTAATACTTTTGACAATTTTGGCTGTCAGCCTTCAAGGCTATTGCTCGCAGACCCTTGATAAAGTAATTGTTATCGTAAATGGCGAGACTATTACGCAAAGCGAGTTTGATATTGCGTATTCCTCTATGCTTAGCAGGTTGAAGGGGAGGTTGACCGGGGAAGAGCTAATGCGGGAGGCTGAAGTCAGCAGGACAGATTTGCTGGACAGGATGATTGAGGAAAAGCTGATCCTGAGCGAGGCGAAAAAAGAGGATATCGAGGTTACGGATGCGGAGATACAAGAAAAAGTAAATGAGGTAAAATCAAAATTTGAGTCCAATAATAAATTTGAAGAGGCCCTGATTCAGGAGGGCGTGTCGCTGCAGGAATTAAAGCAGAGATACGCTGACCAGATAAGGGTGGCGAAGCTGGTTGAAAGGGATGTCAGGAAAAGGGTAGTGGTTAAACCATCCGAGACGTTGGAATATTATAACAGTCACAAGAAGGATTTCGAAGAACCCGAGAGGAGCCATTTAAAAAACATCCTGATAAAGCCGGGTGAAAACTTAAGTGATGAAGATGCCCGTATACTGGCTGAGAAAATTCTGGGTTTTTTAAAGGCGGGAGAAGACTTTGATGTTCTGGCGTTAAAATATTCCCAGGGCCCCAATCCGGATGTGGGGGGAGACATGGGTTTTATAAAAAGGGGTATAATGCTTAAGGAAATAGAGGATGCCGTATTTAAACTTGATCCGGGCCAGCTGTCGGAGGTTATCAAGACTAAGCTGGGCTATCATATATTTAAGGTTGTAGAAAAACAGCCGGATACGGTAAGGGCGCTCAGCGAGGTAAAAGACGCTATAGAAAAAAGATTATTCATGGAAGAAGGCAAAAATAGGTATAAGGAGTGGATCGAAGGCTTAAAGAAAAATGCCTATATCTCATTTAGATAACCCGCCTCATATGTGGCCGTCCCCAATACGCAAGGGTTCGCCTGTTATTTGTATTACGCTCGGAGATCCGCGGGGCATAGGCCCTG